>CAYHBE010000053.1:0-8030 GCA_964354765.1 uncultured Dehalococcoidales bacterium
GGATTTCAAAGAACCGACCGGCGTACAAGTATTTAACGGAATCTGCAAGAAATTTTTATACAGCTGAGGAACTCGCAGAGTTGCTATTTAAAGTTAGATTTAAGTCGGTGGCGATCAAGCGGCTTTTCTTTGGTGCAGCGGCGATACACAGAGCTACGAAATAATTCTCAAGCCAAAATTTCATAATTTTACTCAACTTCTTAAATTTTATCCGTCTTATATGCATCATTGAAATCGTCTTCCATTTTAGATAAGATGGTTGAGTACAAAACAATAAAAAAAGTTAGATGATAATTCGGGAAGCCAAATCACTAGATGCATCCTCGGTTACGAGAGTAGATTTTGAGAGTTACTATTCAACTTATTCGGGTATTATGCCTGAAGAGTATCTGAAGTCTCGCACGTTTGAGCAAAGACTCAGCGTCTGGAAATCACGTCTTTCAGTTCCCTCGACACTATGGCCTGAATGGTTTGTTTATGTAGCTGAAGGCGAGGATAAAAAGGTTATCGGTTTTGCAGGTGGAGGTCCGCAACACAGTGGATATCCGATTTGTTCAGGAGAATTGGGCTTCATCTATTTGTTAAAGTCACACCAGCGTCAGGGAATCGGGCGTCGTTTGATGGCAACTATCGCTGTTAGGTTGAAACAGCAAGGTCATGTTTCAATGCAGTTATGGGCACTCGAGGCAAATCCGTTTAGGTCATTCTATGAGGTTTTGGGTGGAAGAAAAATTGCAGAAAGAACAATGAATTTTGGCGGAAAAGATTTGGTTGAAATAGCATACGGCTGGCACGATTTAGGTATATTCGATAATATATTACATTTATAGCATTCGTTCAATTATCGTCTAATATTTCTCCCCCTTTGTAAAGGGGGATTAAGGGGGTTTTTGAATCTAGCATCCTTTTTCACTCTCAGGTAAGTGGAAAATTAATTAAAACCAATTTTAGTTATACGCCAATGAAATATAAAGCTGTTATCTTTGACTTATTCGGGACTTTGGTAGACACCTCATCGCGGGCTGATTACGAGAGAGTCCTCGCACAGATGGCTGTAGTGTTGAAAGCACCGCGATTGGAATTCACACAGCTATGGTTCGATACCTTTGATTTACGAACAACTGGAGCTTTGACCAGTCCAGAAGGAAACATCGAATATATATGTCAACAACTCGGCATCTCCTTTAACGAAGACCAATTAAAGCGAGCATCTGCCATTAGATTCAACTTTACTGTCGAATCATTGATTCCACGACCGGATACGCTCGCAACACTCGGTTTTCTCAAGGCGAACAGTTATAGGATCGGACTTATCACCGATTGCTCTTCAGAAGTTCCGACTGCCTGGAAAAATACAACCATGGCTTCTCTGATCGATGTACCTGTATTCTCGTGTGTTGAAGGAGTGAAAAAACCAGATCCGAGAATTTATCAACGGGCGTTGCTGCGATTAGTGGTCAAGGCTAAAGAATGCCTCTACGTCGGAGATGGGAGCAGCCGCGAATTATCCGGTGCCCAAAAGATAGGGATGCACCCGGTTTTGATCAGGGTACCACATGAAATTAATTCGGACGCCTATCGCATCGATGAGGAAGAATGGTATGGAGCAACAATCTCTTCTTTGAAAGAAGTTTTAGGACTGCTCGAATGTTAGTTGTCGTTGCGAGCCGTTTGCCTTCCTGTCTGCCTGGCTTGTTAATGCGAAGCAATCTCGCGCATTCTTTTTATGGGATGAGTCACCCGAATTATTTTAAGTACGTCCACAAGAGAGGGCAGAGATTGCCACGTCGCTACTCTCCTCGTAAAGACAGTGTACTTGTTGTCATTGGATAGCCATCTCTCGCATCCTTTATAGGACAAATGACTGATTCAACTCACTTGCTTTTAAGTCGACTTTGATGATAATCTGATTTTGATTGAGGTTGGAAGGTAAAAAATGGAGCAAAAAATTACATATTTTGATAAACCAGGCGTTGATAATATAGAAGAGACTCTCCGTATTGCCAAACGGCGCGCCGATGAGCTCGGTATTAAAACAATCGTAGTCGCTTCCACACTTGGAAATACAGGCGCCCGCGCCGTGGAAGTATTCAAAGGTATGAAAGTGATAGTTGTTACGCACAGCGCTGGTTTTCATGGTCCAAATACACAGGAATTGACTGAAGAAAATCGCAAGAAAATTGAAAAAGGCGGGGGGACTATCTTTACCGCAACGCACCTGTTTTCCGGGGTTGGGGCAGCAATGCGGAAGAAATTCACCACATATTTACTCGGAGACATCGTCGCCAACACCCTACGATTATTGGGGCAGGGCATGAAAGTTGTGGTTGAGATAACCGTTATGGCGGCTGATGCCGGCTTGATACGCACCGATGAGGATGTTATTACCATTGCTGGAACTGGTCGCGGTGCTGATTACGCAGTAGTCGTCAAACCGGTAAACTCAGGTGATTTCTTCGACCTCCGTATTAAAGAAATACTTTGTAAACCTCACTTTTAGGTTAATAGCTGTCAGCGTTCACCTTTCAGTGATTTTAGATATTAGAGTTTAGAAATTAGGATTTTTTATTAGATGGGCTATCACGAACATAAACACCACGACGTCCAGAACGTACACTGTGCAGTAATTACTACTTCAGATAGCCGCACGGAGCAGGATGATGAATCTGGGAAACTTATTAAGCAGCGGCTAATCACTTACGGACACAAGGTTACTTATTACACCATCCTTAAAAATGACGTTTTGACGCTCAGAAAAACGCTTGAAGATTTGCTTAAACGTGATGATGTTCAAGTAATCATTACCGGTGGAGGCACAGGACTCAGTCAGCGCGATATAACAGTTAGTACGGTCGCTCCCATGCTTGAAAAAACGTTGGACGGTTTCGGTGAGCTGTTTCGACAGTTAACCTACGAGGAGATAGGTGCCGGGTCTATTATGAGCCGGGCTCTCGCTGGAGTTACAAATGGCAAAGTAATCATCTGCATACCCGGTTCTCTCGGAGCGGCAACACTCGCCATGGACAAAATCATCCTGCCCGAAATCGGGCACCTGGTCAGGGAGGCAACACGATGAGACCATTCCGCGCGCTACTTTCTTATGAAGAAGCAAAAGCCATTATCGATAGCCACATAGACACCATTAATCGTACGGAAACGGTACAGATCGATGAAGCTGTCAATAGAGTCCTGGCTGAAGATTTTATTGCACTGGCAGATGTACCTCCTTTTAACCGCGCCTCGATGGACGGCTACGCCGTCAGGGCAAAAGATACCTTTGGCGCGGGACAGTTCAAGCCTAAGATACTGGAAATCATCGGTGAGATTCATGCCGGTGAAAAGACAACGAAAAGAGTAACAACTGGAGCAAGCTTACAAATTTCAACTGGCGCCATGATGCCAGCCAGCGCAGACTCGGTTGTCATGGTTGAGGACACCGAACGGGATGACTACAAAGTAAAAATATTTAAAGCGGTGGTTCCTGGAGCAAATGTCGGCAAGCTGGGTGAGGATATCAAAGCTGGTGTTTCTATACTTAAAACCGGTTCGTTCCTGGACGCAGGCAAAATTGGAGTAATTGCTTCGCAGGGGTTGACTGAAATCAAAGTCTATCAAAAACCAAAAATTGCTGTGATTCCAACCGGAGAGGAAGTAGTACCAGGCGGTAAGAAACTGAAAGCCGGTCAGCTTTATGACATCAACTCGCATACTATTGCCGCGGTTGTAAATTCAAATGGTGGTTCACCAGTCAGAATAGGTATTGCCGGTGATACAATTGAGGAACTGAGAAGGACTATCAAAGAGGCTCTTAAACACGACCTCGTGGTGCTTTCCGGCGGCTCGTCAGTCGGTACGCGTGATTTGTTAGTTGATGTCATCGAGGGGTGGGGACACGTTCTCTTTCATGGTGTCCAGGTCAAACCCGGCAAACCGACCATTTTCGCCATGATTGATGGTAAGCCATTGATGGGGATGCCCGGTTACCCGACCTCCTGTTTAATCAATTCCTATTTATTTTTACTGCCATCAGTAAGAAAAATGGCGCATTTACCCTCTCGTAAGGGTGATACAGTCCAGGCAAAGCTTTCGCGTCGCATGCCGCTAAGCACCGGACGACGGCAATTTTTAACTGTCAAACTGGTCGGGGATGAAGCTGTGCCGGTGTTTAAAGAATCAGGTGCGATAACGAGCATTGCCAACGCCGACGGTTACATAGAGATCCCAGAGAACATAGACCTTCTTGAAAAAGGCGATCCTGTTACGGTTACCTTGTTTTAGTGCGTTTGTCATTCCAGCATAGGCTGGAATCCACAACAAAAATGACCATACCGGCAGAGGCTAATATCCAGAATGGTACTAGATTTCCCTAAAAAGGGTATTCATATAGATCTTAAATCCTTGCTTTTGCCAGAATGAATTACCTACTAAATTCTGAGCTGCAGTTGATAATTCTATGCGGTCTATATTTTTCAGTTGTGACCAGTGGACGATGTCATTGAGCATCTTTTCTCCGACACCTTTTCGGCGGTATTTTTCAGTAACTGCAGCATCATGAATGTATACCCATTTATCTCTCTCAAAAGCGGCTGAAGGTCCACGTATCTCTGACAACGAATAACCAACAACTTTATTAATATCTAATGCAACTATTACGAGACCGTCCTCTGATTTCATTAGTCTTCTTACCTGGTTTTCCTCAAAACCTGGGATCGAACCTTGACGTGGAGTAAACCATGTGTCAAGATTCTGATGGAAAAGCATGAACTCCCACCATAACTCCCCCATTTCTTTGACGTGTTTTTCTTCTGCTCTGACTATCTCAACCATTCAAGCCTTCTTACGCTGGTATGTACCGCTCTTGCCACCGGTCTTGGTCTCAAGATAAATATCAGTTATAGTCATGCCTTTCTCAACCGCTTTACACATATCATAAATAGTAAGTGCAGA
Source organism: uncultured Dehalococcoidales bacterium (assembly GCA_964354765.1). Lineage (GTDB taxonomy): Bacteria > Chloroflexota > Dehalococcoidia > Dehalococcoidales > Fen-1064 > JAURWL01. The sequence continues at coordinate 4,948 of CAYHBE010000053.1, forward strand.
AGCTGCGACTGCGGTCAACGCCTCCATTTCAACACCAGTTTTGCCCGTGCTTTTGGCGGTTACAGATATTCCAATCCGGTCTTTACCTGTGAGGTCAAAGTCAATAGTAACGCTATCGAGGGGAATGGTATGAGTAAGCGGGATAATATCGGGGACTTTCTTAGCCGCCATTATTCCGGCAATTCGAGCGACCGCAAGCACATCACCCTTCTTGAGACTGGTATTTTTTACTTGTTGGAGTGTCGATGGCTTCATCAACACGCTGCCTTTAGCGACAGCTTCGCGGCAAGTGGTATTTTTCGCGTTAATATCAACCATGCGGGCTTCACCGCTGGCGGTAACGTGACTTAGCTTCTTAACCATCTGACTTACCTCACAATTTGATGTTATGTTAGCAGGATGGATTAAAAAACTCAAAAGTCAAATCTCATGAGTCAAAACCAGAATTGAAAAGTAAAAGCTTAGTCCGCCGAGATAATTGCAAGTTATGAGTTTTAAGCTGTGGTTTTAACTTCTAACTTTTGACTTGTCTTTAGTCGCCGCCGACTTTTATTGAACCGTCGGTGTAGGTCTCGATCTTGAAGGTAGGCAAAGACTCTTTAAAGCGGTCGATAATGTACTGGCAAGCTGCAAATCCTTCCTGACGGTGTCCGGCTGCAACTGCGATCACGAGATTGATATCTCCCACGTTAAGTCTCCCCGTGCGGTGTGTGAAAGCAACATTTTCTAGCTTCCACTTTTTCCTGGTTTCCTCAGCCAATGCTCGGAGCTTCTGCAGTGCTTTACCGCCTCGATCCTGGTATTCAACAGAGGCTACTGATTTACCGTTGGAGATGTCTCGAATGACGCCGACGTAGGTCACAACACACCCGCTGCCTTTTGTCTTGGCACGCATAATAACCGTCTCAGGTGCAATTGGCTTATCGGTGATTTCAATCATTAGCGTCTAAGATTATCCAGATTGAGTGCTGTCAGGATTCTTAACGTTAGCCGATGGCCGAGCTCCGACGACGGGCGCTGGGCTCTTCAAGAGTTCTGGGAATATCACCTTTTCAGGTAGTTTCGCAGCCGGCACGCTCTCTTTGAATAGCGCTTCCAGATCATCATAATCGAGGGTTTCTTTAGATATGAGGGTTTCAGTCAATTTAACGAGTGTATCCTTATTATCGGTGAGAATTTTGATAGCGACCTCGTACTGCGCTTTAATAATTTCATCGATTTCACCATCGATGGCTTCGGCAGTCTTGTCGCTGTAATCTTTCTGCTCTGATATTTCTCTGCCGAGGAAAACTAGCTCTTGTTTATCGCCGAAAGTACGTGGTCCCAGTCTCTTACTCATCCCAAGGTCGGTCACCATGGTACGTGCCAGGTAAGTAGCCCGTTTTATGTCGTCATGAACGCCTGACGCGCTTTCTTTATAAATCAATTTCTCGGCTGCATGACCGGCCAGGTATACTGCTATTTTATCGTCCAACTGAGACACCGACTGCAGGTAATGGTCTTCTTCGAGTTGTTTCGTGTATCCCAAAGCCATTCCCCGCGCAATAATAGAAATTTTATGGGGTGGTTCAGCGTTAGGTAACATCCTGGCAACAACAGCGTGTCCTGCTTCATGATAGGCGATTTTTTCTTTCTCTTTCGGGCTGATACGCTTGCTGCGTCTTTCAGGGCCAGCGATTACCTTATCAATCGATTCTTCGAGATCTTCCATTTCAATTGTTTTTTTACCGCGGCGTGCTGCCAGTATCGCAGCTTCGTTAACGAGGTTTGCCAGGTCCGCTCCAGAGAAACCAGCCGTTTGTTTCGCAAGTGTTTCAACATTAACCGACGGCGCCAGTGGTTTATTCTTGATATGGACTTTTAAGATGCCTATTCTACCTATGACATCCGGTAAATCGAGCACAACACGGCGGTCAAAACGCCCCGGACGCAATAGAGCAGGATCGAGAATATCGGGGCGGTTGGTAGCCGCCAATACGATGACGTTGACATTAGTATCGAAACCGTCCATTTCAGTTAGGATTTGGTTCAGTGTCTGCTCACGCTCATCGTGGCTGCCGCCTAAACCTGCGCCGCGGTGCCGCCCGACGGCATCAATCTCATCAATAAAGATGATACACGGGGCATGCTTTTTTGCAGTATCGAAGAGGTCGCGCACGCGGGAAGCTCCAACACCAACGAACATCTCTACAAACTCGCTTCCGCTTATCGAGAAGAAAGGAACACCGGCTTCACCTGCAATTGCTCTTGCAAGCAGTGTCTTACCGGTTCCTGGAGGTCCCACAAGAAGGATACCTCGCGGTATGCGGGCACCCAGAGTTTGGAACCGTTCACGGGTCTTAAGAAAATCAACGACTTCATGCAGTTCTTGCTTAGCTTCGTCGACGCCAGCGACATCATCAAAAGTAACCGACGGTTTATCTGCTGGGAAAAGCCGGGCGCGGCTCCGGCCAAACGACATTGCCTGGTTGTTCATACCCCGGGCACGGAAAAATACAAAGAAAATAAAGACTCCAAAAATAACGAAGGGTAGCGTGGTTAAAAGCAGACTTCCCCAATCGATGCCGCCGGGTTTAATATTGTAAACAGACACCCCTTCCAGATTCAAGTCTTTGACATCCCAGATAGAAGAAAAACCTATATAGCTCCTCAGTTCAGTACTATCTTTCTTGTAGACATTCAGCCATTCGCCGTCGACTTCAATTTTTTCGATCTCTCCGGCATGGGACATCGTAATGACCTGGCTAATCGGGACTTCCTGAGGTTTGGGTTGAGGTACACGTATGATAAATATAACCAGCGCCGCAATACTTGCTAGCAGGAGCAGGTAAAACAGCCCGGTATTTCTCGTTTTCGGTTTCATTAGCATCCTCAATTCTATTACGAATTCTAATTTATTATAGCAGAGTTACTATAAATGCAATAGCAAACATCAATCAGGAGATCGTGAAGGTACCACTAAACAGACACCGCAACTAGTCATTACTTGAGTTCGACATACGCCTTCTTAAGCAGAAGAGCATCCTCTTCCAGATTCGGGCTTTCGCAAATAACCAGTCCGCCGACTTTAAAATCTCTTAGTG
>CAYHBE010000054.1:0-8020 GCA_964354765.1 uncultured Dehalococcoidales bacterium
CAATTGGGTATGATGGTCAGCATGGCAATCGTGTGGATTGTGGTCGCCGTCGTCATCGGGAGAGTAGAAAGAACACCCGAATACCATGACGCCTTTATTCGCAGCACACGGATTGCCCTGATGATTTCAGCATTATTATGCACCACCGCTATCTTGTTTTCCCTGGCACGCGGTAATATCCGACCTGACTTAAGAAAAAAACTACCAACAATTTGAAAAATTAATACAGCAGTATTCTCCAGCTTAGGAGGTCGAAAATGAAATACGACTTTGACACTTTGATTAACCGTAAAGGATCAGGCTCGGTAAAGTGGGACCGCGCGGACGATCTTTACAAGGTCGGCGATGTAATTCCGATGTGGGTCGCGGATATGGATTTCAAATCGCCACCAGCTATAATTAAGGCTCTGAAGAAAGTGGCGGGGTGGGGAATCTTCGGCTACACGATGGCGCCGGATTCATATTGCGACGCCGTTATAGCATGGATGAAAAAACGTCACGGATGGGAAATCCAAAAAGACTGGATTGTATTTACTCCCGGTGTCGTACCCGCTCTCCGGCTCCTTGTGAAATCATTCACCCAGCCAGGCGACCAGGTATTGGTTCAGACCCCGGCGTACTATCCGTTTTTTGCAGCGATCAAAGACAACGGCTGCGCGATACTCGACAACCCGCTATGTCTTCAGGACACGCAATACGCTATGGACTTTGATGATCTCGAACGCAAAATAACGCCCCGGACAAAAATGATAATATTGTGTAATCCGCATAATCCTATCAGCCGGGTCTGGACCACCGCCGAATTAAAACAGCTCGGTGAAATCTGCATCCGTCATAACATACTGATAGTATCTGACGAAATTCACAGCGACGTTATATACAGCGGTTTTAAACACGTTCCCTTCCCTACCGTTTCTAAAGAATTCCAGGATCACTCTGTCGTATGCACTGCTGCCAGTAAGACGTTTAATCTACCAGGTCTGCGAACTTCAAATATCATCATCTCCAATCCCGAACTTAGAAAGAGTTTCACCGATGTAATGAGAAATTGCGGGATGGCACCGCCGAATATGTTTGGAATAGCCGCGACCGAAGCTGCTTATCGATATGGAGAATCCTGGCTCAAACAGCTGCTTTTGTATTTACAGGGCAATGTTGAGTTATTCCAGCAATTTGCTAAAGACAGGATACCCGGTCTAAAGGTAATACAACCACAGGGAACGTATCTGCTGTGGCTGGATTTCAGAGATTGTAGAATTGAGATATCTCAACTCGAGACCGTTCTCCGGGAAAAAGCTCGAGTAGGTCTTGAGATGGGGGAACAGTTTGGTTGTAAAGAGCCCGGATTCAGGCGGATGAACATCGGATGTCCACGAAAAACTCTTTTAGAGGCGATGGACAGGCTTGAAAAGGCTTTTAAACCTTAACCGCTGCCAGAATAATGTTTTAGAACTTATCCATTTTTCCGGGCATTCGCCAACTCGCGAAGCCGCCGATCTTCAGAAAGTACCTTCTTTCGTAATCGGATACTCTCAGGTGTAACTTCGACGAGCTCATCACGGTTAATGAAATCAATCGATTGTTCCAGGCTCAGGATTATTGGCGGTGTCAGCTTGATGGCAATATCAGAAGTGGACGAGCGTATATTCGTCTTCTTCTTTTCTTTGCAAACATTAATGGCGATATCCTGCGGGCGGGAATTGGTCCCGATGATCATACCCTCGTATACCATCGTGCCTGGCTCAATGAAAGTGAGACCTCTTCCTTGAGCATTGTTCAGTCCATAGGTAACTGCCTTACCTTGTTCAGAGGCCACCAGCACACCCATACGTGTCGATGCGGTATCTTTCTGCCATTCTTCATAGCCAAGAAAGATAGTATTCATTATTCCGGTGCCGCGCGTGGCTGTTAAAAATGAGCTGCGGAATCCAATGAGCCCCTTGGTGGGAATTTTAAATTCCATGCGGACATTACCCTCTCCGTCATTGCGCATGTTAGTGAGCTGTGCTTGTCTCTTGCTAAGCATTTCGGTAGTGATACCGATATACTCAGATTTGGTGTCGATTGTTAATGATTCGACCGGTTCCATAAGTTTACCGTTAACAGTTTTGGTTATTGCCTCCGGCCTCGAGACTTCGAATTCATAGCCTTCACGACGCATTGTCTCAATCAAAATTGCCAGGTGCAGCTCACCTCTGCCCTTTACAAGAAATGTATCCGGGCTGTCTGTGTCGTGGACTCTAAGGCTAAGATTGGTTTCAAGTTCTCGATATAGTCGTTCTCGTAACTGGCGCGTAGTACTGAAACGTGCTTCACGCCCCGCAAATGGAGAAGTATTCACTCCCAAAGTCATCTCAACAGTCGGTTCGCCTATTTCAATCCTGGGCAAAGGTTCAGGGCTGTCTGGACTGGCAAGTGTGTCGCCGATACTTACTTCATCAATTCCGGTTAACGCAACAATATCGCCGGCTTCGACACATTCAGCTTCCAACCGCTTCAATCCGAGATAGGTGAATAATTCACTTACCTCGTAGCGGGTGATATTTCCATCGGTGCTGATTCTCACGACCAGATCACGCGGGGAAATCTTACCCCTCCAAATCCTGCCGATGGAAATTTTTCCTTTATGAGAATCATAGTCCAGATTGGAAACGAGCATCTGAAAAGGACCGTCATCAATTCTGGGCGGCGGTACGGTTTTAATAATCGCTTCAAATAAAGGGCTGACATCAGTGCCGGTTTTATCGGCTTCAGTGCTCACCACCCCATCGCGACCGCTTGCGTATAAAACAGCAAAATCGAGTTGTTCAGCACTAGTGGCTAATTCTAAAAATAAGTCTTGAGTAAGTTTAAGGACTTCCGCGATACGGGCATTGGCTCGATCAACTTTATTAATAACCACAATCGGTTTGAGTCCGTTCACCAACGCCTGGCGGAGAACAAATCGGGTTTGCGGCATGGGACCTTCGACTGAATCGACTAGCAATAAACAACCGTCCGCCATGCTGATAACACGCTCGACTTCACCACTGAAATCGGCGTGTCCGGGCGTATCGATGATATTTATCTTCACGCCTTTATAATCAACGGCTGTATTCTTAGCCATGATAGTAATGCCCTTCTCACGTTCCAAAGCATTCTGGTCCATGATACATTCACCCATTTCCTGGTTATCACGAAATACCTTGCTTTGTTTAAGCAGAGCATCGACCAGTGTGGTTTTACCATGGTCGACATGGGCGATAATTGCTATGTTTCTGATGTCATTTCTATAATTCATATTTTTTCTTATCTATTAGGTTCATGGCATATTTAAGCGCAAATATTTCATGGGAAAACGGTTGACGGACATGTTTCTCAAAGGAAAAACCTGAGGAAATTGCCTATCGAGAGGTATTTCTGAATCGGTGAAGGTGTGTAAAAATTGAGGAATTATACATATATAGCCAACAAACTCTATTGAGATATCTCTCTTGTTTCAACGACAGCACTCTAACTTATATTATACATAAGATGAGGGCTTTTTAATAGTCTTGAGCACACATGTTCAGACAACCACAAGGTTGGAATGATTGCATTCTATTGGTTTAGAGTAAAAAGACCTGCCCTACTTTTCCTATCTTTTTATTTGTTAACACAGAATTTTGTCAGATCAGGCGTTTTATTTTTACCAATTTACCCAGGCTACTCTGTTACAAGTGTGCCCGGTTTTATACACAACGACCCACACCCTTACCCTCGCCCGTGGGAGCTTGGGAGGGCGAGGGATTATTATCAAGAGGGCTAGCGCCCTCTTCTACTTTTGATTTTTTACATTTCGATTAAATGTCATCTTACCTGACGTTAACTGTGAGGTTAAATTTCCAAACTTCTTTTTCGCCGCCTTCCCAGGGGCGACTATATTCCATGGATATGGTGGTGAGACCACTCTTTAGAGCCATGAAAGTCCACTCCTCTTTACCCGGAGCTCCTTCAACGCTGCTTTGAGGGGCAATATATTGATGGCTTGTTTGTTCCAATATAGACGGATCAGCTATTTCAGCTTGTTCGGACCATTGAAATCCAGTGGTCTTGTTGGAGCCAAGCGTAACCGTTAATGTACCGCCGGAAGCTAATTCAACCTCTTTAGTAATCGTATTTACGTTCGTAAAATCGTCGATCGAAACTTCTACTGATGCATTCCTGGATGAGGTCTGCGTTGTGCATGCGAAAAGACCAAGGACAGCTATCATGACGGCTACCAAAAAAACAATTTTCATTTTCATCTTTCTTCTCCATCTCGAATAGATTCAACTCCTTAAGTCCGACGCTGAAATGACTGAATCATGGCGTATTTTATTGAGTAATCAAACCCGTTGTTTTCCTAAAACCTAAAAATACGTTGAACCTGTTCACTGCCTCGGTTTTCCGATTAGCAATTAACACGCGATGTAAACGGTGTTGTGCGGCGGAGTATTTGAATTGCTGCTCCTTATGTGCAGCGTTGATTCCGATATCATCTAAAGAATAATAGCTTGACATGATCGCTTACCTCCATCTTTCACTTGGCTCAACGCTGCTCCTGCATTTCGGAAAAAAGATGATTGATCATTTCTGCGGCGAGCTATGATACTTAACATTCGGACGAACCTGTGCCAGCGTCCTAGTCGGATCCGGTAAAAGTCACCCTCCCCATAATGGAAAACGATGGGAGGTATATCCTTGTTTAGATTCATTTCCCGTGTTCCTATTTGCATCTGATTACCTCCATCGTTGTATTTAATGCGCGAAAATCGTGACCTAACGCCTGCTCAGGCTGGATGCGCTCGTTACATCAACCTTTCCTAATTGAGGATTACCTCCAAAAATAAGCCTGGAAGCCCCGCTAATTTCGACGTCTAAGGTCCCGTTCACTTCTACATTCCCATTACTGGCGCCGCTCAAAAAAACCGAGGCATGCGAAAGATAGAAGTCTTGCAGCCTGAGAGAGCTAGCCCCGGAAGCGTCTAAACGTGCACCTTCAGCCGAACCATTAAGTTCAAGATAGCTGGCTCCCGATACTTCAAAATTTGCGCTTTCACATTTAACAAAACCGGTCGCGCGACTGGCGCCTGATATTTCCATGGTTACATCGACGGCTTGCAAGCTCAGGATATCTAGTCTGCTGGCACCTGATACGTTAATTTCGACATCGTCATCGGTTTGAAATCCGGTGAGGTTGACTGAACTCGCTCCAGACATATCGAGCACGCTCAGATCGGGCATGGCAATTGAGGCTCGAAGCGTTGTACTCCTGAATGAGAAAAACGGCTTCAATCTAATGCGAAGCGTATCGCCGACCTTGGTAACTTCAATATAGTCAAATAGATTGTCATTTGCAGTAACACTCACCAGGTAGACATTTGACCTGGTTATCTCAACTTGAAAAGGAGACATTATTTCCACACTATTGAAATCAGTAAAATTAAATTCTCGAGTTTCGAGGTCCTGGCTTCCTGAGATGTTCCCGTTGACGTTAATTCCATAGCAACCAGGAAGCACCAGAATGACTGCAGCGACGAGGATGAGTGCCGTTACTATTATAAAGCGCTTTTTCATATATTTTCCCCCCTTGCATACTATATGCGATTAACTCACTACCATTACACGCTGCGATACCGGTTCAAACTCATCTCGTGATAAGACCAGTAAGATTACGGATACCAATCCAAAAATCCCACAGGGGAAAAACGCTGCAACTGAACCTGCTAACGCCAATCCCCATTTCCTTCTCTGTACAGCATATATTCCACCTATGAGTGCCAGTATGCCAGCGGCGATCAACGGTACACTCAACAGGAATAAGACTACCGGGACATTGACCGGAACCCAGAATGGCGTGGACACAAACCCGATGGCTCCCTGGATAACGAGCATACCTATAAACAGCAAAAAAGCAACTAACATATTAGCAACTCCTGCTAATATGCTGAGTGTTCCTGCAGTTGTCGGCATTGCGGTTTTTCTCATTGGTATTTACCTCCCAACACGAATCGATTAACGGCATGATAACGTGTTCTGGAGGTGATCGTATCACCTCTTTTGACTATTCTGACATCGTTCGTGCGATGGATATTTAGAAATCTGTGTACTTCTTAGGATTGAGCAGCTTTCACTCACTGGTTGCTTCGTCTGACGGCGGAGAACTTCAACCTTTGGAAGGATGAAAAATGTCGCCTAATCCGTTACTATAGAGGTCATGAAGCTATTGAGAAGAATCGGGATCTGGTTTGATAGGCACCCGACCGGCACCGACGGAATGGTCGCCGCAGCTCTAGTGGGACTGGCATTTCTCAATCTTTATATCAATTGGGGAAACGATACGGTATTAAGGGCTGCTTTGGCGATAGCGCTAACGCTGCTGGTAATACTACCTTTCACATTAAGACGCCGGTTTCCCCTGGCAGTACTAAGTTTTATGACCGCTGCCATCTTGGTCTATAGGTCGTTAAATATCCCAGAAAGTTCCTTCACCTTATATGCACTTCTGATGGCATTCTTTAGTGCCGGTGCTTATGGCACAACTCCCTGGCGCGATCGAATACGTTTGTTAAGCGCGTTCGCAACCATTGGCTACCTTGCTTATTCAGTCTTTTTTATCGGGCGCGGCTGGATATTTCCAGTCAAGACAGCCCTTTCCCAGGTTTCAGTTGTTTTAGCCGAGGCTTTTCTCTTCGGCGCGGCATGGTGGATTGGTAATGTTTTCCGCATTAGGCGAATACATGAGACCGAACTGCAAGAAAGAACCATTCAGCTGGAGCAGGAGCGTGATGAAAATGCCCGCCGGGCAGTTCTCGACGAACGGGTGCGTATTTCGCGGGAGCTCCATGACGTAGTCGCGCATCATGTTAGCGTTATGGGCATCCAGGCAGGCGCTGCTCGTAGAATACTCAAACAGCAGCCGGAAAAAGCCAACGAAGTGCTTTCCTTAATTGAAGAATCAAGCCGCCAGGCGGTTGCCGAATTACAGAGGTTGCTCGGTTTCCTCCGGCAAGAAAGCCAGGTAGATGAACTGGCGCCGCAACCAAGTTTAAACCAGTTGGACGTGCTGGTTAAACACATGCGCGAGGCAGGCTTACCCGTCGAAGTTAAGATAGAAGGCGAACCGCAACCTTTGCCGCCGGGGGTTGACTTGTCAGCTTACAGGATTGTGCAGGAAGCGTTGACAAATACTCTTAAACACGCAGGGTCGGCTACAGCCCATGTAACCCTGCGCTATGTTCCCAATACACTGGAATTGGAAATTCGCGACACAGGAAGTAACCAGGTTCATGATGACATACCGGAAAAAAAGGGAAGAGGGCTTATCGGTATGCGTGAGCGTGTAACTCTTCACGGCGGTGAATTTTTTGCGCGCGGCATACCAGGTGTTGGATTTATTGTGAGAGCTACGCTGCCACTTACAGGACGGGTACGATGAAGATAAAGATATTACTTGCTGATGACCAGGCGATGGTACGCGCCGGGCTGCGTATGATTCTTGAAGCCGAGCCTGACCTCCAGGTGATCGGCGAGGCTGAAGATGGAGTCAGAGCCACAACCTTAGTCCATAGTTTAAAACCGGATGTGGTCTTGATGGACATCCAGATGCCTGTTATGAACGGATTAGAAGCCACACGACGGATTGTCCAGGAAACTGAGGGGGCTTCGCGTGTTTTAATTCTGACCACGTTTGAAAGAGATGATTATATATTTGAAGCGCTGCGTTCCGGGGCGAGCGGCTTCATTCTTAAAAATGCACCGCCAGAAGACCTGGTCACAGCTGTCCGCGTCATTGCCGAAGGAAATGGTCTCCTGGCACCATCTATTACGCGGAGGATTATTTCTGAATTCGCACAGCGACCGGTGCGTCTACCCGTAATAAACGAAGTCGAGCATTTAACGGAACGCGAAAACGAAGTACTTAAACTCATTGCCCGGGGAAAAACAAATGCAGAGATCGCTAGCGAACTGGTGGTCAGTGAAGCGACTGTCAAAACTCACGTTTCCAACCTGCTCACCA
>CAYHBE010000055.1:0-7991 GCA_964354765.1 uncultured Dehalococcoidales bacterium
ATTAAGAAATAATGTGCCATTTTTCCGTTCCATTGCATGGCGGTGAGTGTGTCCGTAAATTACTATATCAGGCGTCTCTAGGATAGTTTGCTCGTCGAGTGGTCCGTAATGCGACAACCATATACGCTTGCCCTCGAACTTTAAAAACTGCTCATGCTTGACCCGCGGATCGTTGACGATTTCAAAAGGATCATCATCACCTTCGCTGGCAAGCACTGGTGCAACAGTCTCCAATCGGTCCAGCACGGGTACCGTATAAATATCCCCGGCGTGTAAAATCAGGTCTACGCCTTTAAATGCAGCAAGTACCTGACGGGGTAGGTTTTCTGCTGTTAAGGTGCTTAAACCGACGCGAGTACCTGGTACACGGATGTGAGAATCTGAGATAACGCCAATTAACACTGTGCCTTCATTGTATGTGAACCGCGGAGAGGTGTCAAAGTGTGTACCATTTGTTCATATTAGACGGAGCCTTGATTAATATCGAAAACGTATATTTTGTGTTATATTAATGCTATGTTCAGGTCAAAAATAATTCTAGCTTCACTGCTTGCTTCACTTATTTTTACTATCGTTGCCGGCGCTGCATGCCCCTCGAAAGGTACTACGACCGAGAACCCACCGGTGATGGCTCAGGCTCAAGGTAACCTCAATCTATACAACATCGATCCTTATACTCTTGATCCGGCTACTTCAAGCGAATCAACTTCTCATGAATATATTTTCCAGATGTTTACGGGCTTAGTGCAGCTCGATGACAACCTCAATCCGGCGCCTGACATTGCTGAAAGCTGGACGATTGATAATGGCACTGTCTATACGTTCAAACTGCGTCACGATGTAAAATTCCATAATGGCCGTACCGTCAAAGCAGACGATTTTAAATATTCATGGGAACGTGCCTGCGCGCCTGAAACCGCTTCAGTGACAGCCAGGACATATTTGGGTGATATTGTCGGAGTGCAGGATGTTCTGGATGGAAAAACTAAGGAAATAAGCGGCGTTAAAGTACTGGATGATTATACCCTGCAGGTAACCATTAACGCTCCGAAACCATATTTCCTGTATAAAGTCGGTTATGTCACTGCTTTTGTTGTCGATAGAAATAATGTGGCTGCAGGTGCCACTTGGTGGCACAATCCTAACGGTACCGGACCTTTCAAATTGAAGACGTGGAACCAGGGTCAATCGCTGGTTTTAGAATGGAATCGTGACTTCTACGGAGAAAAAGCTAAAGTTGCCACGGGGACCTTCAAAATATTATCCGGAGTGCCGATGAATTTATACGAGACCGGTGAAATAGATGTCACAGACGTTTCTCTAGCCTATATCGATATGGCAACGGATGAGGCAGGGACTTTCTATAAAGAGCTGTCTCTCCATCCGGAATTGAGTTTTTACTATTTTGGATTTAATTGTGCCAAGCCGCCTTTTAACGATGCTAACATACGGCGCGCTTTTTCCATGGCAATTGATAAAAAGAGTCTGGTGTCACTTGTGTATAAAGACATGGTCGCGCCCGCCTCCGGCATACTTCCCCCGGGAATACCGGGATACAATTCAGCTTTAAACGGCATTCCGTTCGATGTCGAAGCCGCCAAAGAACTGATCAGGACATCGAAATATGGCAGTGTGAGTAATCTCCCGCCGATTACTATTACAACAGGTGGTTACGGACCCACGATTTCGTCGACGATTGAAGCGGTCGTTTATGAATGGAAGCAAAACCTTGGAGTTGACGTCAGGGTGAGAGTGCTCGACCCGCAGCGATTTTTCTATACGTTGAAACAAGAGAAAGACGAGCTATTTGATATCGGTTGGATAGCTGACTATCCATATCCGCAGGACTTCCTCGAGATATTATTCCATACCAGTTCAGATACTAATTGGGGAGAATATAACAATCCGGGTGTAAATGCTTTGCTGGATAAAGCAGGCATTGAGCCGGATAATTCGAAAGCCCTGAATTTGTATCAACAGGCTGAACAAATGATCGTTGATGATGCAGCTTGTTTGCCTCTGACGTTCGGAAAAGGCTATATCCTGACTCGTCCCAACGTTATCGGCTATAAACCAAATCCGATGGGTGTAGTAAGATTAAACAAGGTTTCAATTAAGTAAACGGACTATCCTTAATTGATTTCTTTCAACGCTTATCACGGCTCTTTTAAAATCCCTCTTTGTGGTGGATTTTATTACTAGTCAATTACCCATTCGTATCTCGGATTTAAATATAGGCAGGTCTCTATGGAAAATGAAATTCAACGCGCTGCCAGGGTAATTCTCCACAGTAATTATGTTACCGCATTAAGCGGGGCTGGAATATCTGTAGAAAGTGGCATCAGACCGTTCCGCGGTCCTGGCGGATTATGGACGGAACGCGGAGAACCTCCAATGGATGGTTATCAAAGGTTTATGAAGGATCCCAAAGGACATTGGGAAGAAATAATACAGCGGCGTGGTGCCTCAGGCGAATTTTCGAAGACGATAGGGGAGGCTCAACCGAACGCGGCGCACGTGGCGCTGGCAGAAATGGAAAGGATTGGCATTCTTAAGTACCTGATTACTCAGAATATCGATAATCTGCACATAAAAGCCGGCAGTAAGAAAGTCGCTGAAATTCATGGTAATACTCAGAAATTACGCTGTATCGATTGTAATGAACGGTATAGTCGTGATGAAATTGCTCTTGAGGTGCTTCCGCCCAGGTGCCCTAAGTGCGGCGGTACTATTAAAACAGATACTGTAATGTTTGGTGAGCCGATTCCTGTAGACGTACTACGAGTATGTCAAAGGGAGGCAATGAAATCGGACTGCATGATTACCGTTGGCACATCGGCATTTGTTTACCCTGCCGCTGGTTTCCCGATCGAAATAAAACGTGCGGGCGGAGTCTTAATTGAAGTTAATCTCTATGAATCGGATCTAACACCCTTGTGCGATATCTCACTGCGTGGTAAAGCAACCGAAGTGATGTCGCAGCTGGTCGAATACTTGAAGATCTTAAGATGAATAGCAAATTTTTATCCCCATCAAATTCCTCTATTTTCTCCTGATCATAATAGAAGGAGAATTTGCAAAAAGATTTCCTTCGGGTATATTATGTGCTTGGCACTAGCCTTTTAGAGAATAAAAGGAGGCAATAATGAAAATCGGGGATGTCAAAACCATTGGCGTAATGGGGATGGGGGTAATGGGTGCCGGTATTTCTCAAACGTGTATCCAGGCTGGATATAATGTCGTTGTTCGCGACTTGAAAGATGAGATTCTTGCCAGGGGTAGGGAGAACATCATCAGCGGACGTTTTGGTTTAAAGGGTGGAGTCGAGCGCGGTAAGATTACCAAAGAGCAGATGGAGGCCGCCGTCGGAAGATTGAAGACAACTACCAGGATCGAAGACCTGGCTAATGTCGACATACTTATCGAGGCAATTGGGGGCGGTCCCAGTGGAGAAATGGAAAACAAAGACTTGAAAATAAAGGTATTCGCTGAAATCGACGGCATTTTAAAAGCGTCAACCGTTATTGCAAGCAATACATCACGGTTCACGATAACTGACCTTGCTGCCCCGACAAAGAGAAAAGATAAATTTATAGGCATGCATTTTTTTAGCCCGGCGAACATCATGAGAGTCGTTGAAGTCATATGGACAAAAGATGCATCCGAGGAAACCATCCAGTGCATTGAGGGGCTATGTGACAAGATGGGCAAGACTCATGTTCGTGTTAAGGATATCCCCGGCGACACTGGTTTTGTAGGCAACAGACTATTTGGTGTTGTTGGTCGAGAGGCTCGGAAAATCGTGGAGGAAGGCATTTGCACCCCCGAGGGCGTCGACTCAATAATGATGGGTGGTTTCAATTGGCCTGCCGGTCCTCTTGGTATGGGTATGGGTGCCCGGGCTGGGTGGGGTCAGAAGAAATAATTCTGTAATTGCATTTAAAATTAATAAAACCGCCTCTTTTATGGGGCGGTCATTTTTTCACCGAGGATTTTATATATTCAGCCACCAGAGTAGATATCCAACCCCAGCCGTAACAATACCAACTATAATCGCAATCCAACCGCCTGTCTTGAGTGCTCCCGGTTCTGGTCGTGGAGGCCAGCGGGAAAAAAATTCACGAAGGTCAAAACGTGTCGTTAGTGAATCGTAATAGCGTTGTTCTTCCCTCTTTCCCCATATCAATAAAATAATGCCGAAGACAAAAATAACGCCGCCCACAATTAACGGAACGATAAGAGCCGATGACACGATGTCTCTCCAGCCAGAACTTACTTTCAGATTATGTTACTCGTTTTATGAGCAATTATCAATAGCCGTTAATAATGTGTGCACTGCCAGGAGTCAGCTACATCGAGTTAATTAGTCTTCGCGGATTATCCAATCTGGAGTCATGGCATATTTGGCTGAATCGTAATCGGGAATGAAAGGTTTGATATCGATTACTGGCGTTCCATCAATGGCGTCCAATCCCTGTATTTTCAGGATATTACCCAGGCGTTCCAGCAATCGGACTGTTGATTTACCGATGGGATTGGGACGATTTGGAGTACGTACCGCGAAAATACCCTGCTCCGGTACATCGCTCCTGCCCATCGGGTGGGTTTTCAACCGCTTTTTTTCTCGAATGGCTCGGTGCATCCAGTAAAGAACGATGATATGGGAGAATCCTTCGATACCGTCTAAGGCCTCTGTTAAATTTTCACTGATGACGATCTCTGAAATAATGTCTTTCAAGTTCAAACGTTCATGAGTCGGCTCTTTGATTGGACTCCTGACATATCCGATAGGCATTAATGTCATATTTGTGACTGCATCGTTCATATTGACTTAATTCTACACTTTGTAAACCAGCATGGCTACCTGAAGTATTTATTCTTGATTATTGGCATTTATGCCCTTCTTGTGTTTTAATAATGTAAGTTATGCGTGTCTCAAAGCTCCTCGGTAAAACCCATCGGGAAATCCCCGCCGAAGCCGATACTATCAGCCACCAGCTTCTTTTGCGGGCTGGGATGATCAGTCAGGTAGCTGCCGGGATTTATACCTATTTACCTTTAGCCTGGCGCTCCCTAAAAAAAATCGAGGAAATCATCCGGGACGAGATGAACAAGGCTGGTGGACAAGAAATTACCATGCCTGTGCTTCAGCCTATCGAGCTATGGGAGAGATCGGGTAGGGATCGTGCATTGGGTAAAACGCTCTTTGCATTAAACGACCGTCGGGATAGAAAACTGGCTTTAGGACCCACTCACGAAGAGGTGGTTACTGATCTTGTTGCATATAATGTCCAGAGCTATCGCGATTTACCTTTGCTTGTATATCAGATCCAGACCAAATTCCGTGATGAACCCCGTCCTCGGGGAGGACTAATCAGGGTCCGCGAGTTTGATATGCTCGATTTGTATAGTTTTGACTGCGATGATGCAGGTTTAGATATCAGCTATGAAAAGATGCTCCAGGCGTATAAAAATATCTACGACAGGTGTGGATTAACCGCAATACAGGTAGAAGCCGATAGCGGCGCTATCGGAGGTAAAATATCTCACGAGTTCATGCTCGTTACCGATATTGGCGAAGATACCGTGATTACCTGCCCCCAGTGCGGATATACCGCTAATGCGGAAAAAGCCCAGTTTATCAAGAGTCCTCTTAAGAAAGAAAAAATGCTTGCTATCGAGGAAATTTCAACTCCGGGTATGGCGACCATTGATGACGTTGCCAATTTTATGAAAATACACTCTAACCAGACACTTAAAGCGGTCTTTTATGTTGCGGATGGAGAATTTATTTTTGTAGTCATCCGGGGAGATTTACCGGTCAACGAGGTGAAACTAAAAAACACTCTCAAAGCCAAGGATCTAAGAATGGCAACCGAAGTTGAAGTAATTGAAAAAGGATTGGTTCTTGGATCGGCGTCTCCGGTAGGCATTAAGGATATAAAAATTGTAGTTGATGACTCGGTAAATACAGGTACGAATTTCGTAGCTGGGGGAAACAAGCATGATACCCACATAAAACATGTGAATTATCCCCGCGATTTTAAAGCAGATATCGTCGCTGATATTGCATTGGCGCGAGGTAGTGATCTCTGTGCTAATTGCCAGGGTGTATTTAAAGCTTTGCACGGAATAGAAGTTGGGCACGTATTCAAGCTGGGCACGTTTTACAGCCAGCTCCAGGGTGCGAATTTCATCGATGCTAATGGTACTTCGAAACCGATTATTATGGGTTGTTACGGAATCGGACTGGGAAGGCTTCTTGCTGCCGCTATAGAGCAGCACCATGATGATAAGGGCATTGTATGGCCGATCCCGATCGCTCCGTATCATGTTTACCTTTGTCCCCTGTACCGTGAAGGTTCGAAGGTTGAAGAAATTTCTGAAAAGCTTTATTCGGATATGCTGGCAGAAGGTGTTGAAGTGCTCTTTGATGACCGGAAAGAATCTCCCGGAGTAAAATTCAACGATGCCGATCTACTTGGTATTCCGCTGCGCGTCACTGTCAGTCCTCGGACCCTGGAAAAAGATAGTGTCGAAGTTAAACTACGATCGGAAAAAGACGTGAATCTCGTCCTGCTCAAAGACCTGGTGAAAACTATTAAGCAGACGATAGTTGGTAAACTGGTGCAGTAATGCTCATCGATCTCCATACTCACACTTACCCAAACTCAGATGACAGCTTCCTGACACCCACCGAGTTGATTATTAATGCAAAAAGAGCTGGACTCGATGGCGTCTGTCTTACAGACCATGAATGGTATTGGAACCATGAAGCTACGGCATGGTTGGGAAAAGTTCACGATTTTTTAGTTATTCCCGGCGTTGAGACAAATACTGAGGACGGCCACATCCTGGCGTTTGGCATCGATCGGTTCCAGTTCGGGATGCACCGTACTCAATTCCTGCGGCAAATGATTGATGAAAAGGGTGGATTCATGGTTTTGGCACACCCGTTCCGACGTCATTTTTACAGCTCGGATGACATCGATGAGGCGGTGGAAAATTTTCTCCAGAACCCTCTCTTTAAATATATCGATACGATTGAGTTATTAAATGGTAAGGGAACTGAAAGGCAAAACAGCTTTTCTAAGGCATTGGGAAATAGATTAGGATGGCAGGGGGTTGGAGGCAGTGACGCCCACGAGTTAAAGGAAATACCTTCCTGTGCTACATATTTTGAAAAGAACATACGAAACCTGGAAGAAATGATCCAGGAGTTGAAGGCTGGAAGATACAAGCCAGTGGACTTAAGAAAATAATACTTATATCGAATATCTAGTATCTAAACAAATGCGAAGTACTAATTACGAAAACCTAAAAACATTGTCTCTCACAAACTACTTTAACAATCCCAGAAGACAGTAATTATTCGTAGAATCCAAGTGGAAATCGACCACCTTAAAATTGTGGAATTCTTTGAGCATAATCTCTTTATTGAACTGGAAGTGAATCACGCCTATCTCTCTACCTGTCCTGGGTATTAAAGTACGTTCGGCGATTATTTCTGCTTCTTTCTGTTGTTTCTTTGATTCCCGGATTTTCCGAGATTTAGTTACCACGATGAAAATCGCACCGCCTGGCTTCAGCACACGCTCCATTTCTCCGATAGCCCTGCGGATGTGATCCAGTGTGTTGTGATTCAGCGCTTTTGTGCAGATAATACCATCAAAATGATTATCAGGATAAGGTAACTCATCATACATAGAAGTAACTACAAGATCCGCTTTTAGACTCATTTTCCTTAGGGCTTCCTTGTTCATTTTTATGGCTTCGTCAGAGGAATCCAGTCCGCTAACTTCAAAACCGTGCCCTGCCAGGTAAACAACATGTCTGCCGGCGCCGCATCCCAGGTCCAGCACTTTTTTCACTCTCCGCTGCCGAAAAAGTGAGACGACAGAGGCCATATCTTCATGCGGTTCTTGTAGCCAACTGCCATATTGTCTGTAGATTGAATCCCAGTTATCAGCCATAGGTCTGTTATTATACAT
>CAYHBE010000056.1:0-4342 GCA_964354765.1 uncultured Dehalococcoidales bacterium
TTATGTTCAGCAGCGCGATAGAGGCCGAAGTCGATTCAAGCTGATCCGAAACCTAGTAATCGGTATCGGAGCACCGATGCTTCTTGTCGCAGCCGGATTATTCTGGGTGTATACTTTCACCGATCTCGTTTTTACGCCTCCCGCATATCTCAATTCGTCCTCGATTGATGAAGATTGGACCATGTACCGCCACGATCTCGAACGAACTGGAGCAACCGACCTCGTAGCTGTAAATCCCAAGGGAGAACTGAAGTGGTCTTTCCAGACTGGAAATGAAATCACTTCTTCTCCGGTAGTTGTTAACGGCATCGTCTACTTCGGATCGACTGATTTTAAATTTTATGCCGTGGACGCAAACACCGGCGAGAAGCGATGGGATTTTGCTGCAGGGAGCTTTGTTGAATCTTCGCCGGCGGTATCTAATGGAATAGTATACTTCGGATCGAACGATGGCAGATTATATGCACTCGACGCACTGACTGGCGATAAAATGTGGGACTTCCAGACAAAATACCCGGTGAAATCTTCCCCCGCTGTAGCTGGAGACATGGTATATTTCGGGGCTGACGACTATTCTATTTATGGTGTAGACGCGAGAACAGGGGAGAAGAAATGGAGTTTTGAAGCTGGAAGTCATGTTATGTCATCGCCCGTGGTTGCCGGCGGCATTCTTTATGTGGGTTCGATGGATAATTCATGTTATGCACTCAACGCCGAAACGGGCAGATTCCGACTCAAAATGAGAGCCAGGGAAGAGGTAATCAGCTCACCCGTCGTCAGCGGCAATACCGTCTATTTTGTCGGAGGTCGCTATTTTTACGCAATGGATGGAAAAGCCCGTAACTGGCCTCTCGAGGAAGATTTCCGACCGTGGTGGCTTCAGTTCTGGGCATTTGGAATAGCTCCTCCACCTCCACCAGTATCCGGCGTACTCTGGAGTACAAGATTAAGCCCGACAAGTTCAAATACTACTCCTGTGCTGGATGGTAATACAGTGTATGCTACTGGTGATAAAAGGGTCTTAAAGCTCGACCTGACAACCAAGGAGTTTAAATGGACATTCAGTACTGGAGCTACAATCAGATCCTCACCCGCGCTCGCTAACGGTGTTGTTTATGTGGGATCAAACGATGGCAAGCTATATGCGATCAATGCCCAGGATGGCACACCTCTCTGGAATTTTCCTACCGGTGGACAGATTACTTCATCCCCGGCGTATGCCAACGGGATTATTTATGTGACGTCGCGAGACGGCAAGCTATATGCAATAAAATAGCCACACCCGGCCGTCCACCCCCAAGTACCAAGTATCAAGAAAATCAAATATTTAAGAAAGGTCTGAATTAGTTAAATCGAAGTTTAAAAACCCCCTTTTTCCCCCTTTTCGAAAGGGGGAGACAACTTTTTCAGAGGTTTCTTAACTATTATCACTCGGTAGGAAAAGGGGTGGGGATTAATACTTGTTACTTGATTATTGGTATTTTATTGAAGGGTTGGTCTCTGGCGGCGGCGGATCTTTTCAGCTACTTTCAAACGGGCAAGAGAACGCTGTAACGCCGCTTCAGCTTGTGCAAGATCCACTTCGGAGGTTCGCTTTGTCAGTCTTTCCTCTGCGCGTTTCTTTGCTGCCTCGGCACGGGCGATATCAATCTCCTCGGCCCTTTCCGCAGCGTCTGCCAGGATAGTCACACGGTCGGGTCTGACTTCCAAAAAGCCGCCAGTAATCACTAACGATTGTTCGTCAACGCCTTTACGAGTACGCAGTTCGCCCGGGGAAAGCATCGTCATTAACGGAGCATGATGGGGCAAAATTGCCAGCTCACCTTCAATACCGGGTGCCACCACGATATCGACTTCATCTGAATAGACGAGCCGTTCGGCGGTAACGACATCCAATTTGATCGCCATCAAGCTGCAGCCTTCATTTTTTCAGCTTCCTCAAGCACATCTTCGATTGTCCCCTGCATAAAGAATGCTTGCTCTGGAAGAGCATCATGTTTTCCATCGAGAATCTCACGGAAACCGCGCACAGTTTCTTCTCTCGTTACGTAGCGGCCTTTACGGCCGGTGAACGCTTCAGCTACAAACATGGGCTGTGAAAGGAATTTCTGAATTTTACGGGCTCGGGTAACGATTAATTTATCTTCTTCGCTCAACTCTTCAATACCGAGGATAGCGATAACGTCCTGCAAGTCCTTGTACCGCTGGAGGACGCGCTGGATTTCACGTGCCACGTTGTAATGCTCCTGGCCGACAATCAAAGGATCCAGGACGCGTGAAGTAGAGGTCAGCGGATCAACTGCCGGGAAAAGACCCTGTTCTGCTATCGAACGTTCAAGCGCGATGACCGCATCAAGGTGCCCGAAGCTCGTGACCACGCCTGGGTCGGTGTAGTCATCTGCCGGTACGTATATAGCCTGGAAGGAAGTAATAGAACCGCGCTTGGTTGAGGTGATTCTTTCTTGAAGTTCACCCATTTCGGTGGCGAGAGTGGGCTGGTATCCTACGGCTGAAGGCATGCGTCCCAAGAGCGCGGACACTTCCATGCCGGCGAGTGTATAGCGGTAGATATTATCGATAAACAGAAGAACGTCCTGACCCTCTTCGTCCCTGAAGAATTCCGCCATGGTCAGACCGGTAAGCCCGATGCGGAAACGGACGGCGGGGGGTTCGTTCATCTGACCGAACACCATCACAGTTTTATCTATAACGCCGGAGGCTTTCATTTCATTCCACAGGTCGTTTCCTTCACGGGAACGCTCGCCAACGCCCGCAAAGACGGAGAAACCGCCGTGCTCAGTCGCAATATTTCGAATAAGTTCCTGGATGACAACTGTTTTACCGACGCCAGCACCACCGTAAGCACCTACCTTGCCGCCCTTGGAAAATGGTGCTACGAGGTCGATAACTTTCAACCCGGTTTCCAAAAGTTGGGGAGTGGTTTCCTGCTCTTCAAAACTAGGCGCAGGACGGTGGATCGGCCAGTGAGCAGTAGCTTTTACTTCGCCTAAATTATCAATCGCCGTTCCAGTAACGTCGAATAGTCTGCCAAGGCATGCTCTACCGACTGGAACCGATATTGGTGCGCCAGTATCTTCGACTTCCATCCCACGCGCAAGACCTTCTGTCGGAGATAGTGACAGACATCTTACCCAGTTATTACCTATATGGTCCTGTACCTCAAGGAGAATCCTTCCCTGCGGCGCATTGATCACCAGGGCATCAAAAAGATTCGGCAGGTATCCAGCCGGAAATTCTACATCTAATACCGTCCCGATGACCTGTACAATTTTCCCTTTTGCCATAAAGTCCTCCAGTTCTTCCTCTACTTACTCTTTCTGGAGTGCAGCAGTAGCACCAGTTATATCCAGCAACTCTGTTGTAATTGCTTCCTGACGTGCTTTGTTATAAAGCAGGGTCAGGTGCTGAATAAGGTCATTGGCGTTTTCGGTCGCATTTCGCATCGCTACCATTCGAGCGGACTGCTCGCTGGCGATTGATTCCAGCACCGCGTGGTAAATCTCCATTTCCACAAACCTTGGTAAAAGCGCTCCCAGAACGGATCGAGAGGAAGGCTCATAAATAAATTCTACATTTTGTAATGGTGCGACCACAGCCGGTTCGATCGGCAGCAATTTGTCCATCACAGGTGTCTGCAGCATTGTTGAAACAAATCGCGCATAGACCAGATAGACCTCATCTACATAACCGCTGCAATAGTCATCAATAACGACACGGGCGATTGGTAATACATCAAATAATGTCGGTCTATCTCCAAGCCCGGTAAATTCAGCCCGTACCTCACGTCCCGCCCGGCGCATAAAATCAAGTCCTTTACGCCCAACCCCAACCATCGTCACGGGTTTGTCTTGTCCGATAATAAAGCTACCGGTTTTACGGTTCAAATTTGCATTTAGACCGCCACAAAGACCGCGGTCGGGTGAAATATGAATGATAGCAATTTTTTTGACATCACGCCGCTGCAGCAGGGGATGGGGTGCTTCGCCGGAATATCTCAAGGCTGCCAGGTCTGAAATCACCTGTCTTATTTTCTGATCGTAAGGTCTACCCGCAACACCGGCTTCCTGGGCACGGCGCATTTTAGAGGTGGCAATCATCTCCATAGCGCGCGTAATTTTTGCTGTACTCTGGACGCCTTTTATACGGCGGCGGATCAATCGTATATTGGCCAATTTAAACCTTCTGTGTCATCCCAATTTCGAAAGTAATCATATGCTCTGATAGAACTTAGATATACAGATTTGATAAAGTGCGTTGCTCATCAAAACACAACGCCCCATCTCTTTATCTCTTCCCCGCAGGGAAGAGAATTTAATTATAA
>CAYHBE010000056.1:4442-7862 GCA_964354765.1 uncultured Dehalococcoidales bacterium
TTCCCCGCAGGGAAGAGAATTTAATTATAAGAGGGCTGCGCCCTCTTCAACCTCCTGCTCCTTTATTAAATTACGAAGGTAGTTTTTCAGTAGGCTTCTTTCGTATTCTCAAAAGAGTTACCATTAATACACAACGCCCCATCTCTTTATCTCTTCCCCGCAGGGAAGAGAATTTAATTATAAGAGGGCTGCGCCCTCTTCAACCTCCGGCTTTTTCTCTGATAAATTCAGCGTTATGTGATTAGATTCCCGTTTACGCGGGAACAGGGTTTAGTATTTATCAATTTTATTTGTATGTTTGTTTGAATTCCCGGATTGCCGATTTCAAGGCTTCTTCCGTTGTCTGGCTCAGGTCTTTTTCACGAGCGATGGCTGAGCCAATCTCCGGATGGGCAGTATCCATAAATTTATGTAAACTGGCTTCAAAATCACGCAATTTGTCTACAGCAACGTCATCGAGATAACCGTTAATAGCGAGATATAGAATTACGACCTGTTTCTCCATGGACACAGGTACATATAGCGGTTGTTTTAACACTTCGGTCATGCGCTGGCCTCGCTCGAGTTGGGAGCGAGTAGCTTTATCCAACTCTGCCGTGCCGAATTGCGCAAAAGCAGCCAGCTCGCGGTACTGTGCGAGTTCAAGTCTCAATCTACCAGCTACTTTACGCATAGCTCGCGTCTGTGCCGAGCTTCCGACACGCGAAACGGAGAGACCAACGTTAAGCGCCGGCCTTATACCAGCATTAAACAGGTCAGTTTCCATATACATCTGACCGTCAGTAATTGAAATAACGTTGGTAGGGATATAAGCAGATAGGTCACCAGCTTGCGTTTCGATGATTGGTAAAGCGGTCAAGGAACCGCCGCCATATTTATCATCGAGTTTAGCTGCCCTTTCCAGGAGACGGCTGTGAAGGTAAAAAACATCGCCGGGATAAGCTTCACGCCCCGGGGGGCGTCTTAAAAGCAGTGAAAGCTGGCGGTATGCCCAGGCATGTTTAGAAAGGTCATCATATATAACAAGAGCGTCTTTGCCCTGGTTCATGAACTCTTCACCGATCGCACAGCCGGAATAAGGAGCTAGGTACTGCAAAGCCACCGAGTCTGAAGCATTTGCAGCAATAACTATTGTGTGATCCATGGCTCCATGTTCTTCAAGTGTGGCGACGACGCGTGCAACTTTAGATGTCTTCTGCCCGATAGCCACATAAATGCAGACCAGATCGCCGGCTTTCTGGTTAATGATTGTATCGAGGGTAATGGCAGTTTTGCCGGTTGAGCGGTCGCCAATGATCAATTCACGCTGGCCGCGGCCAATAGGAATTAAACTATCGATTGCCTTGATACCTGTCTGCACAGGGGTGTTAACAGATTTTCTCCTGGTGACATCCGGGGCGACTCTTTCCAGGGGGCGGGTTTTATCTGTCTTGACCGGGCCTTTACCATCCAGCGGGCGTCCTAGTGGATCGACAACGCGGCCGATAAGCTCATTACCGACCGGGACTTCAGCGATTCTACCTGTGCAGCGTACTTCATCGCCTTCTTTAATCTTTGCATAATCGCCGAGAATAATTGCGGCGACATTGTCTTCTTCAAGGTTCATTGTAATACCAATAATATCGTGAGGAAATTGGAGTAGCTCACTGTACTTTGCTGATGTGAGTCCGTGGATACGGGCGATGCCGTCGCCGATTTCCTCAACGGTGCCTACATCATAGACAGTTAAGGTAGTACCGAATTCTTTAATTTCCTGTTTTAGCAGGGAAGCGATATCCCGTCCTTTTGTTGCCATTAAGCTTTCCCTCCCCTTTCCCGAGCGTCTACTTTGCCACTCCACCCAATTCTTTTTTCAATGCTGCGAGTTTAGTGCGGAGACTACCATCGATAAGCTTGTCTCCCACCCGTATGACAATACCTCCGATAATACTCGGATCGACTATTGTTTTAAGAATAACCGGCTTGCCAACGATTTCGGTGATACGCTGGGCAAGTTTTAGCTGATAATCGGTATCGAGTTGAATTGCTGTGGTTACTTCCGCCGTCTCTGCACCTTCTATACCGCGATAATTGTCTACAAGGCGCTGATATTCCTCTGCTATTTCGCTAACCAGCGCTATTTTACCCCTGGCAGAAAGGATAGCTACCAGCTTTATTATCATCGGGTTGACTTCGCCAAGGCGTGGTTTTAGTATCTGCTCTTTTTGCGACCACATTATCTGCTGGTTCGACAGCAAAGAATAAAGAGTTTTATCCCCCAGCAGACCATCAATTTTACGCAGATCAGACTGCCAACGGCTCAATTCCTTGTCTCGTTGAGCCATTCTGAAGATGGTACGCGCATAACGCCTGGCATGGACGCTGATGGTCATTTTATATCTCCCCGGTTTGAATTATCCTTTCGGTTTCAGGCTTGCGCTTTCTTCGAGCACTTTCTCAATAATCTGCTGGTGCGCTTGTTTATCAAGTGATTTTTCAATCACTTTTTCGGCGGCAACAATTGTCAGGTCGGCGAACTCCTGCCGAAGCTCTCCGATTGCCTCATCGCGTTCGCGCTGAATTTCAATTTTGGCACGTTCCACGAGCGCCTGAGCTTCCTGCTTGGCTTCCTGTTGGGCTCGCTGCCTGGCTTCTTCTCCAGTGCGTATTGCGCGCGCGATTACTTCCTGTCCTTCTTTGCTGCTGACTTCAAGCTTCTTTCTAAAATCTTCTTCTGCTCTTGCAGCATCTGCCTTGACCTTATCTGCTTCTGCCAGGCTTTCCTTTATCTTGTTACTGCGCTGGTCCAGCATGTTCATAAAAGGCTTGTAGGCGAAAATATAAAGAAGCGCCAGCAATATAAGAAAATTGACTATCTGCGCCAACAAGGTTGATAAACTGATTCCCAGTCCTTCCATATCTTATCCCCTCCTGATGGGAAGGCTATGCAACAAATATCAGGATGACTGCGATAACCAGCGCATAGATAGCAACGGCTTCTGCCATTGCGATGGCAATCATCATGTTGGTCAGGATTGCGCCCCTGGCTTCGGGGTTACGACCAAGCGCATTCATCGCCCCCATCCCCAGAATGCCGATGCCGATACCAGGGCCAATAGCACCTACACCCATCGAGATACCGGCGGCAAGCAATTTCATGGTTTCAGGATCCATCGTCTAACCTCCTTCAGGTTTTAAGATGTATAAAAACAGCAATGCTCTTCTAATTAATGACCTTCACCTTCGTGGGGTGTTGCGGCAATACTAGCAAATACCAGGGTCAAGAAGCCAAAGATTAATGCCTGGATGAGACCGAAAATAAGCTCAAGCCCATGCGGAATAATAATCGGGGTTACAAAGAAAAGGAAGAGGAACATTAATACCAGGATTTCACCACCGATCATATTGCCGAACAACCGGAATGTAAGACTGATGATGCGG
>CAYHBE010000057.1:0-7845 GCA_964354765.1 uncultured Dehalococcoidales bacterium
CTTCACCCTGTCCTGCACCTCAGGCAGGAGGTCGTTCTCGTAGAAATCGGCGAACTTCGCGTGGGACTTTTGAAGGGTTCCGAAGACGTAGAGGGAATATATGCTCTTCTCGTCCAGTGGCGCTGGGATCGTCCGGTTCAGCATGCATATCTTGGCCCAGGTGTGGGTAGATCGTATGTCGTTCCAGGCCGCCTCTATGAAGAGGTTGTCGTTGTAGGTTCGCGCCGTGACCTTCTCCATCCAATCGATGGAGTCAAGGAGCTGGTCGGCGATGTATCGGATCCTGTGATTGTAGACCTTGGGCGCGAACGGGGTGTAGGGTCCCACCCCCACATCGATGGCGTAGAGCGGCACGTCTCCGCCTTCCAGCTCGCAGGCGTTCTGGTACCACTTGGCATGGGAGCAGCAGATGTGCTGCGAATAGGCGAAGTCCGCCTTGGGGAACTTCCCTCCGAAGGCGTACTCGTTACATAATATGGAACCCCAGTAGTTGCGCATGTAGGCGCACAGGTCCCTCGCGAACCCATAGTTCTCCGCTGCGGCGAGGAATTTGGCAGAGAGCGGCTTGTTGAAGGCGCAGGACGCGCCGTAGGGCTCGCCCGTTACCCAATGGACGTCGCGGCCCAGGCCAAGCGGTGCGGCGTCGAACGCCCACGCGCTGCCCATGACCCGCAGGCCGCCCTTCTCGTGGGCCTGCTCGAACTCCTTGTACCATTCCTCCCTCAGCTGTTTCGCCTTGTCCCAGCACCTCAATGTCTCTGTCGGATATTGTGCCATGTCACCATACCTCCTAGAACAGATCCTCTTCCGCTTCCAGCGTCTCCAGGAACGCCTCGGTCCTTATAGCGAACGGACCGCCGGGAACCGTCACGTCGAACTCAAGGAAGTACGTAGGTATCCCGTTCTTCTCCAGGAACCGTCGAACGAACGGTATGTCTGTCTCGTGGGGATCGCAGAACTTCTGCTGTATGATAATGGCCCCATCCGCCTTGAAGTCCTTGGCGAGCTGCAGTATCCTGCTCAGCCTCGTCCTCTGGGGCCAGTCCTTGGAGGGGCATGGGGTCCTCGAAACGTACCTCTGGGCAATGGCCTCGAGCGGGTCCTTGATGTTCTCGTCCACCAGATCCCAGAAGTAACGGGTGGTGGTGCAGTGCTCCTCGACGACGACCGTGCAACCCACCGACTCCCTCTCGCCCAGGGTCTCTATCATGTTTATGTACGATATGTCGTCGTTCTCCGAGCCTATAAGCATTATCCTCTTGCCCGGGTCCCTGTCCAGCTTCCTCGTCTTCAGCTCCTCCTTCACCTTCTTGGCGACCTCGGTGAACTCCCGAGCGTCGGTGAAGAACTTGGCGCATGTCATGTACATCGCCTCAGTGCCGGTTATAGGGGGCTTGTCGGCCTTCCTGAACTCGTATATCTCCTTCATGACCCGCCTGGCCTCGTTCATTATCTTGATGCCTCGTCTCAGATCGTCATCCGTTATCTTCTTGCCCGTGAGCTTCTCCAGGTGCTCGATGAGGAGCTTGTACTCCTCCTTCAGGAAGGGCACGGAGCGCTTGCTCTGGACGTGGTTGGGCATGGGCAGGAAGTAGCTCCAGCCCGGGTTCTTGTGTATCTCCCAGCTCGTGAACGCCTGCCTAAGGTGAAGGCAGGACTGGGCCAGTATGATCCCGTCCAGGTAGTCGTAGCGCCCCTTGAGCCCCTGGGCCAGGACGTCCCTGCAGAACGGGCAGAACATCCCGAATATGTGGGGCTCGGTCACATCCTGGGGCTGATGGCTCCCCAGTATCCTCACTGGGAGCACGTCGAAGGCGTAGAAGATCTCCTCCGGGGTGTAGGTGCAGAAATACCCGACTATCTTCCCTCCGGTCCTCTTCTTCCAGTCCTTTTGGTACTCATGCCGGTCCTTATACCATTTCTCAAATTGCTCTATCATGCTCCTCACTCTCATTTATATACTAGATTTATAAAACTGCTCTTGTCAAAGCCGATGGACTTGAAGAACTCAATTAGGTCGCCGCTGTCCCATCTGACCGAGGTATGGACCTCTTTGATCCCCTTGTCCTTGAAATGGCTGATCAACGCTTCTCCGAGAGCCTTGCCTATGCCCTTCCCCATATGCTCGGGGCTCACTCCGACGATCTCGATCCAGCCGGTGCGCTTCACGCCGAACCCCCAGTCCTTTATGCTTCCGACGATGAATCCGGCAACGGCGCCATCTGTCTCGGCCACTAGACACAGGCCCGGTGTGCTCTTGATGCAATTAATAAACAACTTCTCGATGGGATATCCCATGGCCTGACCGAGCCCCTCCCTGATTATTCTCCTGTGAATGGCTGCGGCTGCATTGACATCCTTCTTCTTCATTGCTTTAATTGTAATTTTAGACATCGCCATTCCTCACTCGACCCTGATTATCTTCACCTTCTTGTCTATCCAATCAGGAGGCAGGTAGATGCGACCGCTGTTGCCGCATTTCTTCACGACCTTCTCGATCATCTCTTGTCCATATACTTCGAACTTCGAGGGCGTGTTCTTTTGCATACAGCCTCCAGTCACATTGTAGCTACAATGCAGTCATGTGATACTACCTAATAAATGTTTCGTCTGAAGTCGTTTTCTGATTCGAAATACGGATGCAAAAATTAATATTATCTTCCGGTTACGTCATTACCAAACGATAATTGAGCAAGGGTGAACACATGGAACTAAAAGGCAAGTGTGCGATTGTCACAGGTGGAACGCGTGGAATAGGGCGAGCGGTTGCGCTCATGCTTGCAAAGGAGGGGTGCAACGTCGCTGTCAACTACAGGAAGAGCGAGAAGGAGGGCGCGGAGCTGGTCGAGGAGATAAAGAAGATGGGGCGCGATGCGCTCGCCATCAAAGCCGACGTCGCAAACTTCGCGGACGCGAAGAAGATGTTCGACGATGTTCTTAAGAAATTTGGCCATCTAGAGATCCTCGTCAACAACGCCGGTATCAACTGGGACGGCGTCATATGGAAGATGACGGAGGAGCAGTTCGACACGGTCATATCGACCAATCTAAAGGGCTGCTTCAACTACAACAAGCTGGCAGCGACCCATTTCAAGGATAAGCGGTATGGTAAGATCGTGAACATCTCCTCTATAAATGGCCTGAGGGGGAAGTTCGCCCAGACCAACTACTCTGCCTCGAAGGGTGGTGAGATCGCGCTCACAAAGGCGCTGGCAAAGGAGGTGGGGAAATTCAACGTGAACGTCAATTGCGTCTGCCCGGGCATGGTGCGCACGGAGATGGCGGCGAGCATCCCCCAGGAGTTCCTGGACAAGGCAACGGACGAGACGGTCCTGGGCAGGATAGCCGAGGCGGACGACGTAGCCAACGTCGTCGTGTTCCTATGCTCAGACAAGTCAAGGCATATAACAGGCGAGGTAATCAAGGTCGACGGAGGCCAGTACATCTGAGGTGATGGCATGAAGATAGGCGTAGTGGGTGTAGGGCATACCAAGTTCGGCAAGAGGGACGACGCAACCGTGCAGGAGCTGGCCTTCGAGGCGTTCAGAAGCGCCGTTCAGGATGCGAAGAACATCGATCGCAAGAACATAGACGCAGTCGTAATTGGCTCGTCCCCTGAGTACCACAAGCAGCGGTCGCTTGCAGGTGTTGTCACTGAGTACATAGGCATGAACGACAAACCGTCCTGGCTTACGGAAGCCGCATGCGCTTCGGCATCCGCCGCGCTCAGGAGCGCGTACATGGCTGTAAGGTCGGGGCTGCACGACACGATCCTTGTCCTGGGCGTCCAGAAGATGACTGAGCTGAGCACCCCCGAGATACAAGGCCTGATGGGCAGGGTCGGGGACGTGCAGTGGGAGTCAATATTCGGCACCACGTTCCCTGGATATTACGCTCTGTACGCCAACAAGCATATGCACACGTACGGCACCACATCCGAACATCTCGCAAAGGTAGCGGTCAAGAACCACCATTACGGAGCGATGAACAAGTACGCGATGTTCCAGAAGGAGGTCACGGTGGAAAAGGCATTGGCCTCCCCGATGGTCGCATACCCTCTGAGGATGTACGACTGCTGTGCCAATGCGGACGGAGCTGCAGCGATGATAATCACCAACGAAAAGCTCGCAAAGAAGTACAACGACACCCCGGTATGGCTGGAAGGGCTGGGCTGCGCCTCTGCGCCCATATCCGTCCTGCGCAGGCCGGACATGACCTCCATCCCCAGCGCGGTCGCGGCGTCCAAGCAGGCCTACAAGATGGCCAAGGTCGGAGCCAGCGACATCAAGGTCGCAGACGTGCACGACTGCTTCACCATCGCCGAGATACTCGCAATCGAGGACATTGGGTTCGTGAAGAAGGGGCAGGGCGGCAGGTTCGAGGAGGAAGGCCAGGCCTACATAGGCGGGAAGCACCCTGTGAACGTGGATGGTGGACTGAAGTCCAAGGGCCACCCCGTTGGTGCGACCGGCGCTTCACAAACGGTCGAGATCGTGAAGCAGCTGAGGGGAGACTGCGACAAGAGGCAGGTAAAGGGAGCGGACATAGGCCTCACCCACAACGTAGGTGGGATCGGCCAGTATTGCTTTGTGCATATCTACAAGAGGTGATAAGATGCCATTCAGATACTTCGGAAAGGTAAACTTCACACCGTACACCAAGGTCGCCAAGTTCGCGGACGAGCTACAGCTGGGCCGGCTGGTCGGCTCGGTGTGCAAAAAGTGCGGGACCAAGAGCTTCCCCCCGAGGGCCGACTGCCTCAACTGCCTCAGCGGCGATTTCGAGCTCAAGGCAGTGAAACCCTTCGGAAAGCTTGTGACCTTTACCACCGTGCATTCTGCCCCGATAGGATTCGAGTCCCTGGTGCCCTACACGTTGGGACTCGTGGACCTGGATGACGGCGGCAGGCTGCTCTCCTGGTTCGAGAACACCCCTATCGAGGACATAAAGATAGGGATGCGGGTGAAGGTCGTGCCCAAGCTCTTCGAAGAGATACCCGAGATCAAGATGTACTACTCGCTGGAAAAAGCGAAGAAATAACTGAGAGAACCGAAACGATCTCTAATCAAGTAACAAGCTCCAAGCATGCAACGGATCAAGCACGGCCTATTTCCCAGACTCGCACTTCTTGAACGCGTCCCAGAAATACTGAGGCAGCCGCGCCGCTCTTCCCTCGGGCCCCTTATAGACATGCGAGGTGTAACCTTCCCCGACCAGGGTGAACTTCCTATCATCCTCGACCCTGTAGACCTCGCACCGGACCTTGAAGCCTTTCTCCCTGATGTCGTCGAACCAGGAGCGTATCTCTAGAAGCTCGTCGAAGTGCGCGGGCGCGGGGTACTTACAGAAGGTATCGACGATGGGTATGTCCCTGCGGTAGGGAAGCCCGAGCTCCCTGAACATCTCCATCTTGCCCACTTCGAAGTAGTGCATGAAGGAGCCGTAGTATAGGACCTCGGCTGCGTCCGTCTCGCAGTACCGCGCCCTGACACGAGTGATGAAGGTTTTCATGTCCATCAAGAAAGAAAAGGGATGAATCGGCGCGATGGCCGATTCATGCTTTCATCTACTTCCCCTGGGGCTTGCCCAGGACTTCAGCGAACATCGCGTCGTCCATGTAGGCGCCCTTGGCCGTCAGCTGACGGTACCTTATGAAGTCGATGGTGTCCTTGCCTGTGATCTTCTTGGTGTTGAATGCATTGAAGCCCAGGAACGCCTCGCCGGACATGTTCGCCGCGAGCCAGTGCCTGTTGTAGTTCTTGGAGTAGTCCCAGAAGAACTTCTTCTTGGCCCTCATGCTGTCTATGGACTTTGCGAGACACCCGGGGAAGAGGTTCGTAAAGGTCCAGACCGCTTCGCTAATGGCTTTGTCCAGCAGCTCGAAGTCGGTTGGCGCGGTCCTCATGTAGTCCCTAGCTTTCTTGAGCTCGTCACCCTTCTTGTACTCACCATAGACGATCTCTCCGTCCTCGACCCACTTGTCCGTGATTATCTGGGGGTTCCGGACCCACTTGCCGCCGTCCTTGATGACCGGCACCACCTTGGAGACGAACCCGAGACGCTTCATCTTGTAGGCGGACCACATCTCGCAGGAGATACAGTTCCACATCGCGTCCTCCATGCCAAGGTACCATGGCAGGAAGTCCGTCGAGCCGCCGTCGGGCGCTGACCCGTGGCGAGGACCGGCCTGACCGAATATGGCAAGGTCCGACGAGATGGCTATGTCGCAAGCCATGCCTATCTCCTGCCCACCTGCTACGCGCATGCCGTTGACCCTAGATATGACCGGCTTCTTGCAGAAGAGGATGGAGTCGACCATGTGGTTGAATAATTCCATGTACTCGCCGTACTCGTTCGGCCTCTTGCTGTAGTACTCGGCATACTCCTTCGTGTTGCCGCCGGTGCAGAACGCCCTGTCCCCCATGCCCGTGAATATCACGGCGACAACGGAGCGGTCCAGCGATGCGTTGTGGAATCCCGCGATGACCCCCTTGACCATCTCTGTGGTATACGAATTTAGCTGAGCCGGATTATTGAGGGTTATCCAGGCTGTGTACAGCCCCTCCACTGGGTTTCCTTGGGGGTCCATGATCTGCCTCTTCTCGTACATCGTGCACGGGGGTTTCGTTCCCCAATACTCCTCGCCCTTGAAGAGACGATGGTCCCTTATCTCGTTCTCCCTTGGCAGCCATTCTATTCCCGTCTTTGCACGTCCCTCAATACTTATCACATCTTTCTTGATATCCGTTTTGACTTCAATTCTAACCTCTGATTCCTGCGGTCTGGGTTCCGGCATAAGGACGATCCTCTTCGTGAGCTTCTCGGCCTTTGCGTCCTCGAATGCTTGCTGTATCTGGTCCATAGGTCTGGTCTCCAGGAAGGGCCGAATCTGGACCTTCCCCTCCAGTACCCAATCCAGGACGTTCTTGTAATATTTCGGCAGGCATCCCCAGGTCCCGATTATATCGGCGTCGAAGGCCATGAGCTTGGAGATGCTGTACTCGTTCTTCTGCATGCCGTAGCCGACGACCACGAGCTTCCCTACGAACGAGAGCATGGCAAGGGCCATGTCCTGACCCGGGGTTGTGCCAGTGACCTCGAATATCTTCCACCCGAAGCCTGGCAGCTTCTTCTCCTTTGTGAGCGCCTTGAACTCGTTCTTTACGGCGTCCGCGTCCTTTCCAGTGGAATTGATGACGTAGTCGCAGCCGAACTGGAGGGCTCTTTCCAGCTTCTCGGGATTTCGTCCGATGCCTATGACGGTCGCTGCGCCAAAGGCCTTGGCCATCTGGTTCATGTAGACACCGACGCCGCCCGTGGCGCCTACGACGACCACGTTGTCGCCTGGCTTCACGTCCGCCCTCACGCATGCTTGGTAGGGGGTCGTGACGGCATCTGCTATGACGGCCAGCTCCTCGAGCTTGAAGTCCTTCCTGTCCTCGACGAAGCAGAGGTCTGCCACAGGTACGGGTATGTGGCTCGAGAACCCTCCGTAGATGCCCATGGAGTTCCCGGGCATCTTCTGGCTGAGGCACCTGTTTCCCCTATCCTCATCGCAGATTGGACAGCTGTTGCAGGGCATGACTGCGGGGACTATGACCTCCTTACCTATGTACTTCGCGTCCCCCGCGATTATCACCCCCGAGACCTCGTGCCCCAAGGTCAGCGGTGGTTTGGTGACCGTCGGGACGCCGTGGTAGAAATACCCGATGTCCGTATGGCATACGCCGCAGCCTGCGCCCTTGACCAACACCTCGCCAGGTTTCAGTATGGGAACCGGGATCTCCACGAGTTCCAGTTTCCCCTCTGTCACAGTCCCCTTCTCCTTGTCCTTCTTGAAAGGAG
>CAYHBE010000058.1:0-7741 GCA_964354765.1 uncultured Dehalococcoidales bacterium
CCAGGTCATGCCGACTATATTAAGAACATGATTACCGGCGCTGCTCAAATGGATGGCGCGATTCTGGTCGTCAGTGCTCCAGATGGTCCAATGCCGCAGACCCGAGAACATGTACTCCTGGCACGCCAGGTGAACGTACCTTTCATTGTAGTTGCATTAAATAAAGTCGACCTAATGGAAGACCAGGAATTGTTAGAACTTGTTGAGATGGAACTTAGAGACCTGCTTACCAAGTACCAGTTCCCCGGCGATAATATCCCGATTGTTCGAGTAAGCGCCCTTAAAGCTCTAGAATGCGGCTGCGGCAAACCCGACTGCCAGTGGTGTGGCCCAATCCTGAAGTTAATGGACGCTGTTGATGATTACATTCCTACTCCAGTTCGTCCCAAGGACCAGCCATTCCTGATGTCAGTTGAAGATGTTTTCAGCATCAAAGGGCGTGGGACGGTTCCTACTGGGAGAGTCGAGCGTGGTGTCATCCGAGGTGGTGACGAAGTTGAGATCGTCGGTCTTCACCACGAACCTAAGAGGGTTGTTGCGACCAGTCTGGAAATGTTCCACAAGATTCTTGACTACGCCGAACCCGGCGATGCAGTAGGCATTTTGCTCCGCGGTGTCGAGCGTGAAGACGTCGAAAGAGGGCAGGTTCTTGCTGCTCCCGGATCGATTAAACCACATACTTATGCCGAAGCACAGATTTACGTTTTGAGCAAAGAAGAAGGAGGGCGTCACACCCCATTCTTTAATGGTTATAAACCTCAGTTCTACATCAGAACAACCGATGTTACCGGCAGCATCGAACTGCCCCAGGGTGTTGAAATGGTTATGCCTGGCGACAACCTTAATATGAAAATTAAATTGATCTACCCCGTCGCTATGGAACCAGGTATGAAATTCTCAATCCGTGAAGGTGGTAGAACAGTCGGCGCCGGCACAGTTATTAAGATAATCGAGTAAATATGGCAAAAACAGAAAATAGAATAGTCGTTACCCTTGCCTGTACAGAGTGCAAGGAACGAACATATACGACATTCAAGAATAAGCGCAATGACGCTAACAGGTTGGAGCTGAAAAAGTACTGCCCGCGTTGTCGCGTGCACAGACTCCACCGCGAAGTCAGGTAGCGTAAGAGGTCAAGAATGCCCCAGATAAAACAATCTGCAGCGGCTCCTAAACCAAGGAATGCCATTGTTCGATTCTTCAGTGATACTATCGCTGAGATGAAGAAAGTCACGTGGCTTTCCCGGCGTGAGATTGCCTATTTAACTGGATTGGTGCTTCTGGTTGCAATTGCCGCTGGAGTAGTCCTCGGGCTTTTTGACTGGGGCTTTTACCGCCTTATTCAGCTTTTACCGGTGGGTTAATCATCTAAATTGACCTGGATACCAATAGAGGATTTCTGTGTTAGAAAACGAAAAAGAAAACATCGTTGCTGAACTCCCAAGCGCCGCTCCCAAGACAGGCGCTACGGTTGCAGAACCTAAAAAAGAGTTTTTTGCGATACATACTTACTCGGGATACGAAGAACGGGTTAAGAAAAATCTTGACCAACGTGTTAAATCCATGGGGGCTGAAGACAAGATTTTTCAGGTCCTTATTCCTACTGAAGAAGAAGTAGAAATTAAAGGCGGGCAGAAACGTACTATCCAGCGGAAAATCCTGCCGGGATATGTTCTGGTTGAGATGAAAATGACCGACCAGAGCTGGGCAATCGTACGCAATACGCCCAACGTTACCGGTTTTGTCGGCAGCGGTGGGAAACCTGTCTCTCTTAAAAAAGATGAGGTAGATAAGATTCTAAAGCAGATGCGCTCCGAAACTCCTAAAGTTAAGGTCGGTTTCAAGGAAGGACAGAGTGTCCGTGTTACAGATGGACCTTTCACCGATTTCGTGGGTATCGTCGATGAAGTCGAAGTAGAAAAAGGTAAAGTAAAAGTTTTACTTTCACTTTTTGGAAGAGAAACACCGGTAGAACTAGATTTCCTCCAGGTTGAAAAACTTTAATATTTTTGTGGACAGGAGAGAGGTGTGGCGAAGAAAGTAATCGCAGTAATTAAATTACAAATTCCGGCTGGTAAAGCAAATCCGGCTCCTCCGGTTGGACCAGCTTTAGGTCAACATGGCATCAACATCATGGGGTTCTGCAAGGAATATAATGAGCGTACTGCTTCAATGGCAGGATCGATAGTCCCGGTCGAAATCACAGTCTTTGACGATCGCAGTTTTACATTCGCTACCAAAACTCCACCCGCTGCTGATCTTTTAAAGAAAGCGCTTAATATTGAGAAGGGTTCCGGGACCGCAGGACGTCAAAGCGTGGGTATTCTACCTCGTGCTAAGCTCACCGAAATTGCGAAACTGAAGCAAAAAGACCTGAATGCACGAAACCTTGAAGCTGCAGAGCGCATTATCGAGGGCGCCGCTCGAAGTATGGGAATTGAGATAGAAAAATGAATGAACATGCTAAACGTTACGAATCCGCAGTGAAAGAATTAGATAAAAATAAGGTTTATTCACCCGAAGAAGCCGTTACCCTGGTAAAGAAAATGGCAACCGCTAAATTCGATGAAACGGTTGAGCTTCATTTACGCATGGGATTGGATCCGCGTAATTCCGCACAGCAAGTACGCGGTGTTGCGTTGCTACCCTTCGGCCTAGGCAAGCAGGTCCGTGTCCTTGTTTTTGCACAAGGAGAAGCTGCTCGAACTGCAGAAGCCGGTGGCGCTGATTTTGTTGGCGCCGATGAACTCGTTAAAAAGATTGAAGAAGGCTGGACAGAATTCGATATCGCCATCGCCACCCCTGATATGATGAGTAAAGTAGGCAAACTCGGTAGAGTCCTAGGAAGAAAAGGCTTGATGCCCAACCCAAAATCCGGTACGGTTGTTAACCCCGGTGATTTACCCAAGGTACTCCAGGACGCTCGTAAAGGCCGTGTCGAATTCAAACTCGACCGCACTTCTATCATTCACGTCGTCGTTGGTAAAGCCAGCTTCGACCAGGAGAAACTGGTCGGTAATTTATCAGCAATTGTTGATGCAATCGTTAAAGCCAGACCCCCTGGAGCTAAAGGACAATACGTCCGCACCGCTTATCTGACCAGTTCAATGGGACCTGGCGTTAAGCTGGATCTCAAGACAACCATGGAACTAACCGCGAGCTAATCCAATGCCCCGATAGGTTCTATCGGGGCATCTTTTTCTCAAACCACAGGATATCATCCCCTTCTTTATGGCATAACACCCGATTGACAGTCGTGCACGACCATTGTACAATTTCCTTACTTCCAATAATTCCGCTAAATAAGGAGGGAAAATGGTCGGTATCAAATCGTACGGTGCATATATTCCGTATCGAAGACTGCCGCGCAGTGTGATTAATGCTGCGTGGGGACGCGGTGGAGGCCGCGGCGAAAGAGCTGTTGCCGGTCTCGATGAGGATTCCATCAGCATGGCAGTATCCGCTAGTATCGACTGCCTTAAAGGAATCGATCCGAAAACAATCGATGCAGTATACCTGGCGACAACCACTCCTCCTTACATTGAACGCTTGAATGCCAATATCGTGGCAAATGCTCTCGATTGCCGCCGGGATACACGGAATGCTGATTTTTCAAACTGTCTCAGGGTTGGGGCAACTGCTTTACAATCGGCGATCGATGCGGTGAAAGCAGGTGAATTAAAAAATGTGCTTGTCGCTATTACCGACATGCGTATGGGAGGAGCCGGCGGTGAAGATGAAATGATGCTTGGCGATGGCGCAGCAGCATTCCTGGTCGGAAACGATAATGCCATAGTTGAACTCGAAGGTAGTTACACCTTATCGGACGACATGGTTGATTACTGGCGTGTTGAAGGAGATACTTACCTGCGCTCATGGGAAGACCGGTTTGGCCGCGATGCAGGATATTCCATCACCCCAATCGAAGTTGTGAAAGGGCTAATGCAACAACTAAACCTGTCACCTAAAGATGTCACAAAAGCATGCATCTACGGTATTAACGCCAGAGCGCAATCCGGTCTAGCCAGGTCGATGGGATTGACTCCAGCTCAGATACAGGACCCAATGCTTGATAATGTTGGAAATACCGGCGCTGCGCTCGCCCCGATGATTTTGGTTTCAGCCCTTGAAGATGCTAAACCGGGAGACAGGTTATTAATGGTTAACTGGGGAAACGGCTGCGATGCAATGCTTTTTAAGACAACGGACGCGATAAACAAAATCCGAGACCGACGCGGCATCAAACGTCACCTGAATATTAAGGGTGAGCTTGATAACTACGGTAAGTATCTGCGCTGGCGCGATATGGTAGCATTAGCGCCACTTTCACGGCCTGCTGGCGGCGCGGTATCGATGTCTGCCGAATGGAGAGAACGTCGTTCAGGCTTACCGCTGTACGGCGTGAAATGTCTAAAATGCAGCACTGTCCAGCTTTATATGCGAGGTACCTCAATGCGCGCTCATGTCTGTCTCAACTGCCAGTCCAAAGACAGCTTCGAACCTTACCGTTTTTCTGACAAGAAGGGAAAGGTTGTCAGCTTCAGTCATGATTATCTTGGCGGTGGAATCGATCCGCCGGCGACACGCACGGTCGTCGATTTCGAAGGAGGCGGAAGAGGATTGTTTGACATGGTCGATCGTGACCCTGCCGAATGCAAGGTGGGGATGGAAGTCGAAATGACGTTCAGAAAAGTCCGATCAGCGCCCGGCTCAAACGTCTACTTCTGGAAGTGCAAACCGGTTAGAGATTAGAATCCAATCAAATAAAAACCAACGTTAAGGAAGGTAAATAAAATGGCAGGAAGCATTAAAGATAGGGTAGCCGTTGTAGGCATGGGCTGCAGCAAATTCGGCGAGCGCTGGGATGCCGGTATGGACGACCTCATTATCGAGGCAGCTTATGAAGCATTCGCTGATGCCGGCATAGAGTCAAAGGACATCCAGGCGGCATGGGTGGGAACTTCGACTGGCTCCACTGGTATGACGTTGTCTGAGCCGCTTCGTTTACAATATATACCGATTACCAGAGTAGAAAATGCCTGCGCCACTGCATCTGACGCGTTCCGAAATGCTAGTTATGCGGTCGCCGCAGGCATTTATGATATCGTACTGGCACTCGGGGTAGATAAGTTCAAGGACAGCGGTATCAGCGGACTCAGCGATGGCGGAATTCCAGGACCCGGGCACAGCATGATGGCGGGAGCAGCCGGTCCTCCGCCTGCACAGTTTGCCATGCTGGCGACCACTTATTTTGACCGTTACGGGCTTAGCTACGATGAAGGCAAACACATGATCGGCAGAGTCTCCTGGAAAAGCCACGTTAATGGCGCCCGTCACAAGAAAGCACATTTCCAGAGAGAAGTCGATATGGATACAATTCTCAATGCCCCGATGATTGCCTGGCCGTTGGGTCTTTATGACTGCTGTGGAGTAAGCGATGGCGCCGCAGCCGCGATCATCACTACTCCTGAGATTGCCAAAAGCATGCGTAAAGGAAAAGAACCACCGATGTTCGTCAAAGCTTTGCAAATTGCTATGGCGCCTAATGACGGCAACGTGAACACCAAGTTTGATTATACACATGTCGAGGCTACTGTAAGAGCTGGTGAAGCCGCATACAAAGAAGCTGGAATTACCAATCCGCGCGAGCAAATCAGCATGGCGGAAGTCCACGATTGCTTCTCCATTACAGAGGCAGTCACGATGGAAGACCTCAGGTTCAGCCCGCGGGGTAAAGTTCAAAAAGATATCGAGGAAGGCTTCTTTGATCTCAGCGGAAAATTACCGGTGCAACCCGATGGCGGTTTGAAATGCTTTGGACATCCCATTGGCGCTAGCGGCATACGAATGATGTATGAGATGTATAACCAACTCCAGGGTAGAGCCGACAGGATGCTCAATCCCGGACAGCCGTCTCGGCAGATTAAGAATCCCAAGCTCGGTCTAACTCATAACCTGGGCGGCGGACCAGCCGGATGTGCTATCTTCGTCGGTATCGTCGGTCTTGAGGGGGCATAAACTGGGCAAAAAAGAGTGATCTTTGTTTTGCTTGTTGCTCGTGGTAATTTATTGCTTTGCTTCGACAAGGTGGTAAGGGGGCACGCAGCCCCTTTACATTTCTCTCCCTTCCCTATTTTTCCAGGGGTCGTTAAGACTGTGTGTACGATGGACGAAGAGAAATATGCTTTGCCGTATTTTTAACTCATGTCCTATTACCAACATAAAAACAATCATCGATCGAATTATTTTAAAACTTGACTTCTAACTTTATACCTGTGACAATAGAATATGTCCTGAGACAGCAGGTCCCCGATTAATACTCGGGGTTAAACGCCCTGCCGAGGAAATCTGGTGTGAAAACATCAGGTATTCGAGTTTTAAATCGAGTCCTCGTGCAGCGCGCGGGGACTTATTATTTTATACAGGCTGTTTTTTAAGAGGTGCGTAATGAAAAAAGAAAAAAAAGCACAGAACATCGACAAACTTGAACAGGAGATCAGCCGAGCAAGTATAGGGATACTCACCGACTTTCGCGGTCTTAAAACTCCGGAAGTTAATGGCTTGCGCCGCAAGCTGCAGGAATCGGGTGGTGACTATAAAGTGGTAAAAAACACTTTAGCTGTTAAGGCTGCTGAAAGACTCAATCACCCTGAAATGAAAGCTATCTTCAATGGTCCAATAGCCATCGTATTTGGACACGGTGAAGTCCAGAACACCGCCAAAGTCTTTACCGACTATGTCCGCACTTCCAAGTTAAGTATAGGTGTCAAGGGCGGCTTCATGGGTGACAATATCCTTACAGGTAGCGATATCAATGAACTGGCGACTTTACCGCCAAAACCGGTATTGGTCGCAAAAGTAATCGGAGGAATGAAAAGCCCCCTGTATTCACTGGCAAGCGTTCTAGCAGCCCCGATGAGGAACTTACAGGGAGTTTTACAGGCAAGAATAAAGCAATTGGAGGTTTCTAATTAACATGGCAGAAAATGAAAAAGTCCAGGGAATTATTGACGCAGTCAAAACATTGAATGTTCTTGAACTTTCCCAGCTGGTGAAAGCTCTGGAATCCGAGTTTGGTGTTACCGCCACCGCTCCTGTGGCGATGGCTGCAGGCGCTGCTCCAGTCGCTGCTCCAGCTGCAGAAGCTGAAGAAAAATCTGAATTCAGTGTCATCCTTAAGTCGTTTGGCGCAAATAAGATTGCAGTCATCAAGGTAGTGCGCGAACTCACCAACCTCGGTTTGAAGGAATCCAAGGACCTCGTTGAAGGCGCTCCCAAAGCAGTAAAAGAAAATGTCAACAAACAGGAAGCCGCGTCTGTCAAAGAGAAACTGGAAGCCGCCGGTGCGACCGTAGAAATCAAATAACACAACGACTTCTTTACCTCACAAACAAACAGGGAAGGGATTTTGTCCTCCCTTCCCTGACTTATCCCCGCATATTTGCTGGAATAAATCCTTGTATCCAGCATACCTCTCTACGAAGATTCATCTCTCTTAACTAGCTACAAGCTAATCGCATTAGAACAACCAGGTGAACACCTCTTGATGAGATAAGTCCACAAAGGTAAAAACAGAGAGATACTTTTTAAAATCACTGGCTTACACTTTGTCCCGCCCAGTCCACATTTAGAGATTAGTAACTATTTTTGGGGGGGGGGGGGTAAGTGGGTGTTAGGATTTATAATTTTATCCTGTTTACTTGTGATTCAGCGAGGAAGCTCCCTCTACTGAACTTGAGTT
>CAYHBE010000059.1:0-1891 GCA_964354765.1 uncultured Dehalococcoidales bacterium
TTTACCAGCCGCTTCTTCTCAAGATCGATATCGACTACTTTAACCAGTTCCAGACCGGTAACACCTTTTTCATAAAGTGCTTTTACTACTCCGCTGCCGATGTTACCAAAGCCAATAACTGCAACCTTTTTAGTTTCAGACATAGGGGATTAGACTCCTCGGAATTTAACGTTGAGCTAATACTACATTCGGCTGACTGCAAGTGTCAAATAAACGTTGTTCTTTTCCTAATTATTACGTAGCAATGTGATGTTCAGACATTCCCAGGAAGGTTGGCACGAGTCCTGTTGCTTCACCCTTTTTAGCCTTGACGCTAAAATCACGATCAATATATAATTGAAATGGAGCTAAGTCAGTTAAGAGAAGGTGTTCTAGTATGGCGAATGAGATAGGTAAAAAATACCGCTGCACGAAATGCGGTGCTGAATTTATCGTTACCAAAGCAGGCGTTGGAGCAATTACCTGCTGCGGTCAACAGATGGAACTTAAGAAGTAGCATTCGAGGAGGCTTAGCCTGTGGCAAGTCAATTAGGTAAAAGATATAAATGTGAAGTCTGTGGTACTGAAATACTCTGCATCAAAGCAGGGACAGGCCAGGTCAGTTGCTGCGGTAAAGATGTAAAAATCCAGGAGCCAAAGCCCATCCCATCGTCCGATTAGTCTATTCTTTATTTTGAATAAGAGAGAAGAATTCAGCGCGGCTGGCAGGACGACTGCGAAACAAGCCGCGAATAGCTGAAGTCACGATATTTGTTCCGGGTTTGTTCACCCCGCGCATTATCATACACAAATGTTCTGCCCTGCACACAACCGCCACCCCTTGAGGTTTTAAACCCTCCATAATCGCATCTGCGATTTGAGTCGTCATTCTTTCCTGAATCTGAGGTCGGCGAGCAAAGATTTCCACCACTCTTGCCAGCTTACTAATCCCCACTACACGGCCAGAAGCATCAGGGATGTAACCAATGTGCGCCACTCCATAAAACGGTAATAAATGGTGCTCGCACATTGAGTAAAAAGGGATGTCTCTGAGGACAACCATCTCACGATGACCGAGCTCATATCCAACCTGCAGCTCTTCATGAGGGTCCATATCCATACCCGCAAAAAGCTCGGAATACATCTCGGCAACACGGCGCGGCGTTTCTAAAAGCCCCTCGCGCTTCGGGTCTTCTCCAATTGCCTGGATCATCGATAATACGGCCTTCTTGATAGCTTCCTCATTGACCATTTGTTCTCCTTTTAAGTCAAGGGTTAACACCCATTATACACGCAATGATTAGTAACTCAAAAGTTAATAGTCAAAGCTCAAAACCATAACTAATAACTCAAAACTATTGAAATGGGAGTTTATATGATAATGTACAATTTTTACCGTTACCTTTTGCGTTTTAAGATACCCTCGTTTTCTGTTATAATCGGGCAGTGGTTATCGATTTTCACACTCATATTGTTCCTCCGAGCATCAAGCAAAACAGGCAGGAATATTCCAGGACTGACCGCGGTTTTGCAGGCATATATTCCGACCCCAAAGCGAAGCTCTCTACCGCCGATGACCTCATTGCCAGTATGGACAGAGACGGTGTCGACATTTCCGTAGTGCTCAATTATGGCTGGAAAACTCAGTCGCTTTGCGTAGAAATCAACGATTATATCTTAGAATCTATTACGCGTTTTCCAAAACGAATTATTGGATTCTGCAACGTGAATCTAAATGCTGGCGACGCAGCTTATAAAGAACTTGAGCGCTGCGTGAGGGGAGGGGTAAAGGGGATCGGTGAGATCCGTCCTGACACAATATCAAGCAGTGACAAACTAATTGATACGATTCGTCCCCTTGTCGAGTTCGCTATTAGGAACAACCTCATTCTCCTAACACGCTCATCTGAAC
>CAYHBE010000059.1:1901-7624 GCA_964354765.1 uncultured Dehalococcoidales bacterium
CGGTGGGGCACCAATACTCAGGCAAGGGTAAAGCTACCCCTGACTTGATTTATTCGCTAATAACGGCATTTCCCGAATTGAAAATTGTTTGCGCTCACTGGGGCGGTGGGTTGCCTTTCTATGCATTAATGCCTGAAGTCAAAGAAGCATTGAAAAACGTCTATTTTGATAGTGCTGC
Source organism: uncultured Dehalococcoidales bacterium (assembly GCA_964354765.1). Classification (GTDB taxonomy): domain Bacteria; phylum Chloroflexota; class Dehalococcoidia; order Dehalococcoidales; family Fen-1064; genus JAURWL01. Next base: position 2,080 of record CAYHBE010000059.1, read on the forward strand.
TTCCTCTTTTCTCTATAAGTCGGATGTATACAAGCGGGTCGTAGAACTTGTGGGTGAGAATAAAATCTTCTTCGGCAGCGATTACCCGCTTATTCCGCAGCGGCGGTTTTTAAAGGAAATCCGGGGATTAGAATTGCAGGAGAATACAAAACAGAAAATTCTGGCAGATAATGCGCGGCGTTTATTAGGAATAAAAGGCGAATAATTGTGGCTGAGTTAATCCGTTCTTTTATCGCGATCGAACTGCCAGCGGCTGTCAAGCAAGAATTAACGACATTAGAGGACGTCTTGAAAAAACGATACCCTCAAGTCGTAAGATGGGTCGATCCGCAAAATATCCATGTGACACTTAAATTTCTGGGAGACGCGGATTCAGACCGGATCGATGAAATCAACATGGCAATTGATGAAGCGACCCAGGGAATGAGTCCATTCCATCTGGAACTGAAAGATCTTGGCGTTTTTCCGAATCTGAATAGGGTTAATATAATCTGGGTGGATGCAAAAGGAGATGTCGATAAGCTGACTTACCTGCAGAAACAAATAGAATCCAACATGGAGCAGCTTGGCTTTGCACGTGAAAATAGGGATTTCACTCCCCACCTGACAATTGGACGGGTGCGCGACTACGCATCACCAGACGACCGTAAAAAGATAGGGCAGATATTATCTCAGACTGCGTTTGCGTCTTCACAAGTTATTACAGTCAACTCTGTGAATCTAATGAAAAGTCAACTAACGAATACAGGCGCAATTTACACGCGGTTGTATGCTTCTATGTTTAAGGGTTGATGGCAGTCCAATGCAGAAATCGCGTTTCCAGGCTTGTTTGGTTTCACTGCTTGTTATTGCATTGCTAGTCGGCTCGGCGTGTGTTCCTAAAACCGATTAAGAACCTGCAGAGCCGACAGTGCCCCCGTTCCCCAGGAATATCAACCGCTTTATGAAGAGATCGAAGATGAACTTTCGGCTTTCGAACTTGTATTGAAGAAAAAGTGGGATGGAAGTCATAATGACACGACGAAACAACATTGGAGAGACTCGACCGCACTGGTGGAATGCTGGTTGGGGCGGGTATGGGAGGCTGGGACGACGCTGCTTACGTGACTGCTTTTTCAGGCATCGACGGGCTCGATTATCTTGATATGCACATATATCCACCTGGAAAAAACGGTATGTTCTAGAGCGAGCATTAAACACTGCGCTACAGGTTAAAGCTGCCGGAAAAAAGTTCACTGTTGGAGAAAGCTGGTTATATAAAGCTACCCTGACAGAAATCACCAGTGGCTTGGGTGTTGATGAAGACGCTTTCAACCGTGATACATACAGTTTCTGGTACCCACTCGACACGCGTTTCTTCGAAGATATCATGGGTATGGCAGATGCTGGGAAAATGGATTTTGTATCATTTTTCTGGATGCGGAATTTCCTGGCTTACCTGGATTACGCTACTTCAACGAAAAATATGTCGACTGCAGAATTAAACCGGCTAATCAATCAGACCGCATTAATCAATCTTAGACTTGGAGTATTAAGCCCCCTCGGCCAATTTTATAAGGAGCAACTGCAAAGCAGAAACACGCCATAACATAACCAGGATTGGTGAACTCGTAAGTTCCTTGGAAGCTATGTTTCAAGGGAATTGAACATGAAAATTTAATCCGTTCTGCAGAGCAAATTCGTTTAACTCGTCAAAAATTTGCGATGCCGGCAGCGAGAATCTGGGAGCTACCTGTCCTGTTTGTTCAGTTATTTCGGGAATCCAAATAACAAACTCGTCTTTGGGCAATTTACTCAACACTTCCTTAATTACTTCCAAACCTGTCACATGAACGTTTACCCATCCAGATTCGGAGATAACATTTTCTTTAGATACTATTTCATCGAGCGTTTTATTCCTGTTAGTACCAGTAATTAAAGTGAAGCGCCACGTGTCATCTTTAAACCATGAATACAACTCGTAACCTTTCAAGGAATGCGGCAACCCAACTACATCAAAAATTGACAGCTCGTTGATTAATTTGCCAGCTTCCCTCAAAGAGTTCAATATCTCTGTATTATTTCTGGGGTCTTCTCCCGTGTAAAACATCGAAGAGGGATAACCCAGCTCCAGTGTTATCACATTTGGTCCTTGAAAGCCTAGTGGAATCCATATCGTAACGCCATCAAAAGAAATGGAAGATATTGGTGTCCAGAAAGCGCCCCAATAGACAGGTTTTTTATTGACGCAGACTATAAAAGATTTGCCCCTAACCGGCACTTCTAAACTATAGACGCTTTCGAAGGCGGATGCAGTCAGTTTTATTTCATGTGTATGAGCGTTATAGGTGAAAACGTCTTTCATCGATATAACAGGTTGGTCTGCAAGTTCGACATGACTTAAAGCTTCCATCTGCGCAGGAGGAATGTCATCTTTAGTTAAATAAATAGCGAAGCCTTCGCCTTTCGTATATAAAGTACAACTGATGGACATAAAAAGTGCACAGACCAAAATCAGATTGATTCCTGCGATAGTCAGCTTTATCATAATCATTCTTGTTTGTAAGTACCTGATTATTAAACGTGAATATAATCTTTTGGTTATTATAGTATATAAGTTATTGATGACGTTCTATTATTTAAACAATTTGTAATCGTATTATAATCGGAATGAATTAAATAAATGCTCTCTCAAAAACTAGGTATTCTTCACCTTGTACTACGTGAGTGTTTCTTGTTATACTGAGTAGGATTTATATATTCAATTATGGCTGGGAGGTGGTCCTCGTGGAACAAAACAGTTTCCCCAAATGTCAGAAATGCAAAACCGGCGATCTTGTGCCGTTATCTGATTTTGGGAGCCAGGGCGCAACTATTCATTACAAGGCATGGGTTTGTACAAATCCGCAATGCGGCTTCAATTTAAAAATCCGTAACGGTGATGTTTATATTGACGAGCCTATCATGAGCGGTGCCATGCATGCTCGCTCGCGGTAAGCGGGACAAGTCCAGGGTAGATTTCATAGTAATTGGTGGATGGTAGATGTGCTTGCTCAATTGACAAAGCTCAGGGGAGCGGCACTGGATATATTATTTCCGCAATACTGCATAGGCTGTGGCAAAGAAGGGTCTTTCATCTGTGCTTCCTGTCTGAAATCATTTCCAGATCTCGACCCACCTGTTTGCCCGCTTTGCGGACTCCCGCAATCTAACGCAGGTTTGTGCCGTAATTGCCAGGACTGGAAAGCAGATATCGACGGTATCCGGTCGCCATTCAGGTTTGACGGTATCATCCGCACCGCTATCCTCCAGTTAAAGTATGCGAATTTGAGAGCAATTGCACCTTCACTCGCGAAATTACTGAACGAATACCTGGAAGCAAATGTGATGGATGTTGATCTCCTGGTTGCGGTGCCTTTACACAAGAAGCGTCAACGCGAAAGAGGATATAACCAGTCCTATTTGATCTCAAAAGAACTGTCGAAACTGATTAATTTACCCATGGATGAAACGAGTCTTATCAGGGAAAAATATGTATTACCGCAGGCAAGAACCAGCAGTGTTGAAGAAAGACGAGAAAACGTGCGTGACGTGTTTACATGTCGGGGAGATGCAATTCGCGGTCACCGGATACTGTTGATTGACGATGTGACTACATCCGGGGCAACCATGAACGCGTGCGCATCGGTTTTAAAATTGGCTGGAGCTAAGGCGGTGTGGGGCTTGGCACTGGCAAGAGAAATTTAGTAACACAAAGGAGCGTGTAATGGACCTACAACTAATCGGTCACAATGTTGAAATACTGCCAACGGTCCGAAGTTACGTGGAGAAAAAGCTCGATAAACTAGGCCGTCATTTACCCAATATAGGCGGAGTTAAAGTAGAATTAACCGAACAAAAAACGAAATCTCAAGCTCAACGTTATCGTACCCAGGTAACAATAGATGTAAATGGGACTCTTCTGCGCGCGGAAGAGCAGGCGGAAAACTTATTAGTGGCGGTTGATAAAGTGATACCCGCACTGGATAGGCAAATAGAGAGGTATAAGGGGAAGTTTGATAAAAAATCCCGTGCGGGGCTTGCTGCGAGGGCTCAGGCTCTGGAGGAAGCTAACGAAAAAGCAACGCCAAAGCTAGTTAGAACAAAGCGTTTTCCTATAAAGCTGATGAGCGTAGATGAGGCTATCGACCAGATGGAGCTACTGGGGCATGACTTCTTCCTCTTCCATAATGCGAGCACGCGTGAACTTAATCTCGTCTATAAGCGACAGGATGGCAACTATAGCATCATCGAACCGGTGATGGAGTAACGTTATGACGAAAGTGGTCGGACTAACAGGAGGCATGGGCAGCGGAAAAAGCACCGTCTCGCAAATTATGGCGGAGCTTGGCGCGGTCATTATCGATGCTGACAAAGTTGGTCATGAAGCATATCAGGCAAACACAAAAACCTGGCAGGATGTGGTCGCTGCTTTCGGTAAGCAAGTTGTGGCTCAAGATGGTTCTATCGACCGTAAAAAGCTGGGAGCGATTGTTTTTGGAAATCCCGAGCAGCTTGAGCGATTGAACCATATCGTCCATCCACGCATGTTCGAGATGATGAAAGAACGTATCGAGCAGTATCGACGACAGGGTATTAAGGTAGTAGTGCTCGATGCGGCAATTCTTTTCGAAGCAAATTGGACGCCGCTCGTGGACATGATTTGGGTAGTGATCGCTTCTGAGCCGGTCGTGGTCGCGCGTGCGGTTGCACGTACAGGGTTGCCAGAGGAGCAAATCCGTGCCCGTCTTCATTCCCAGATGTCCAACGAGGAGCGGATTAAACGTGCTGACAATGTTATTCGGAATGACGGTACTATAGATGAATTGAGAGTCCAGGTTATCGACCTGTGGAAGCAATTGACTCGACCTTGATACCGCTTGGCTTGACGCTCCATCATCGAAATTGATATAATTATTTGTTTGTGGAGGGTACGAAGATTTACGCAATAGTTGAAATAGCAGGAAAACAATACCGGGTTAAACCTGGTGATACGATAGATGTTGACTGCCTTGACAAGATCGAGGGTGAAGTGCTCGAATTCGATAAAGTGCTCTTGATAAATAAAGAGAGCACCACCCTGGTTGGTAAACCTTACGTCGCAGGTGCGAAAATCATTGCGACATCGCTGGGAACAGTGCGGGGTGATAAGGTCACCGTTTTCAAGTTCAAGGCAAAGGTCAGGTATCGCAGAAAGACAGGACATCATCAATTATATACCAGGCTCACAATCGATAAAATAGAAACCGCAGAAGGCGAACCAGCAAAACAGGAGGCGGTCAGTGGCACATAAAAAAGGCGCCGGAAAAAGCAAGAACGGGCGAGATAGCCAAGCCCAGCGGCTCGGTGTTAAAAGATATGCCGGACAGGAAGTAAAGGCGGGTACCATTCTGGTCAGACAGCGCGGCACCCGGATTCATCCTGGTAATAATGTTGGAGTTGGGAAAGATTATACCCTTTTTGCTCTAACTGATGGCGTTGTAAAATATGAACCTCCAGTACCCGCGTGTATCTCCGGGGAAGTTGT
>CAYHBE010000060.1:0-7609 GCA_964354765.1 uncultured Dehalococcoidales bacterium
TACATTGTTAAGAAATATACTAACCAAGTGCATATTATGTAAAATTATTTTTGATATTTTCAAACTGATTTGTTGTTATTTCCAAGAGTGTCACATACTTTAGTACGCTTGAAAAACTATTGTATTAAAATGACTTTAAGGTGTATAATCGGCAAGTATCACTTATACAGGATTATCGCCCTCTGGAAATCCATTAGATCGGCAATATGGTGACAAGTCACAGTTATACTTCTGGTGACAACTAGGAGACCATATGGACGTGAATGATACAAATCCGTGGCAAGATACTGTCGATTTATTACGTCTTGTTAAAAGTGATTATGAAGGGGTGCGAAAAAATTTAAAACTCGCGTATGAAACACTGGAAGAACGTGAGGATGCGGCTACGCAAAGACTCGCCCGAGCTCTACTATTACGCGGCGGATACAAAACTCTAAGCCTTGTACCCATTGGTTCAGGTGATAATGTGAGCCAAATTGGTAAAGTAATTCTCGGGGAAATGATACCTTACAAACTCACTAAGATGCTGCGGTTGGAAGTCCATTGCTTTAACAGATTAGAGGTATATTCTGGTAGTAGAAAGTTGGAAAACTGGCAAAATGCCAATGCCAAATCTTTATTCAAACTATTCATTATAAGACTGAGAGAACCCGTTCCTAAAGAAGTATTAATAGAATATCTATGGCCTGAATGCAGCGTAGAGACGTCCAACAACAATCTCAAGGTGGCAATACACGGTCTCAGGAAGATACTTAACCGCTTGCTGAATAAGGAGGATAACTACCCTTCTATCGTCTTCAGATACGGATGCTATGAGTTGAATTCGGAGATCGATTTATATACGGATTTTGAGCAATTTGAACAGCATTGGGCTAACGCCAGGCGTTTGGACAAAGAAATAAATCTACCAGCAGCAATCAGAGAACTAAAAATGGCTGAGGGTTTGTATAAAGGTGATTTTCTTGAAGACGAACCGTATGATGATCACACTTTAATACGCCGGGAAGGTCTCAAGGATATCTACCTTCTTATCATGGGGAAGCTCGCCGACCGTTTGTTCGATACGAGGGACTACGAAGAAAGTATTATTTACTGTCAAAAAATCATTGCTCGGGATCACTGCCGAGAGGATGCTTATCGTCGATTGATGCGCTGCTATAGCCGTTTAGGTAATAGAAATCGGGCAATGCGTTGGTATGAAATTTGCCGTAAAGCGATACAAAAAGAGCTTGATACAACCCCTGAACACGCCACGATTGAGCTGTATAGACTGTTATCGAAGGACGAGTACGCGTAATATGGCTTAAAATACTCTAACTGACTGACCTAGGCAGGCAACGAAAGGAGCAGTAAAATGAATTTTGAAGAAGTCCTGAAATTCAAATTGAAACGAGTTAATCCATTTCAAGGTTTAGTAATAGATAGCGATACATGGCGGGATGCTCACGAATATCATCGTGACCAACAGAGACTGCATGTTTTGGCGTTTCACAGTGTCGGCGTCGTGGATGGCTTGGAGATAGCCGCTAATAAACCACCCGATCTTTCTGTAATCATTCATCCTGGCATGGCAGTAGACCCTCAGGGAAATGTTATTATCGTTCCAGAGAATCAGAATTATAAAATACAAACTCGTGAGAAGCGTACTATTTATTTAATCATGGAATTTCGAGAGGTGCCAGCTGAGCCATATCAACCTCCGAATGGAGGGCAACCAACACGGATTATGGAAGCGTACCGTATACAAGAGAGGGATACCCTTCCTAAAGAACCTTACCTGGAGTTGTGTCGTATCAATTTTGATCCGGTTGATAAAGCAATTAAAGACGCAAGGTATCAAACTCAAATAGGGAGAAACGAAATTGATCTCAACTTCAGGCAGACAGCCATTCAGATTTCAACGTCAACTCTATCAGCGTCTCCCTCAGAACAAAAGCCTGGTCAGACTCAGGTCGCACCAATCAAAGAAGTCGTCGCGTCTCCAGTCGAAACTATTGCAATCGGTCATGCAGTAGTCGGAGAGGTAGAAAAAAATCTGCACCGGGCAGGGTTACAAAACCTCATTAAGGAAATAAATCGGCAGGGCAGTTTTCAAACAAATTTATCAGAAAACATTGTGATCGATAGTAAAATTAACCGGTTTGCGCTTATATATATTACCGGAAACGGTCGATTTGAGTTAAATCCTGAGCAACAGTCAATAATCAGCGAATTTCTTCAAACAGGCGGGGTAATTTTTGGCGAAGGATGCTGCGACGAGGCGACGGGAACCGGCGCTAAAGGAGCCAGGGAGTTTGGTCTCATTTTTAATCAGCTGGCAAACCAGGTTAAGTGTAAGCTGGAGACAGTTCAAAGAGGGCATCCCCTGCTTTCAGTTTGTCATGTATTTTCCGAGGTTCCCAAAGGCACTTCAGAAACTGCGATGCTGCTCGAAGGTGGTCATATGATATATAATGGCAGCGATTACGGGTGTTCGTGGCAAGGCGGATACCGCGATAAGCCATTACCACGCGAAACAATTCGCGACTCGATCGAGATTGGAACTAATATTATATCTTATGCGCGCGAAGCAAAATTAAATCGACGATAATTATCTACGAGCGAAAATAATACTATCTTCATAGGAGTTACTGATGCCAAATAAAACAGAGGTAATTGTAACACCCAAATCTTTGGTAATCCGACCAGGCGAAACTGCTGAAGCGAAAGTTGCGTTGCACAATTTGGGGCAAAGTATTGATCAGTTAAATGTTGGAATCGAAGGGTTGGATAGCAGTTGGTATACTTTACCGGTTTCGAGCGTTGCCCTCTTTCCTAATGATAATGATGAATTAAAAATAGTTTTAAGTCCACCAAAGGATGCAAAAACCAAGGCTGGCTCCTATCCATTTTGTATCAAGGTAAGTTCCCAGGCAAATCCCGAAGAAACTTCGATGGTTGACGCAACGATTACCATTCAAACCATTCCAGACCTGGAAATGAGTCTCTCGCCTCAAAGCATTAGAGGCCGGAGAGGAATTTACAAGATAGACATCAATAACGTTTGGGACAATGAAGTCCAGTTAAAGTTTCACATCAGCGATACAAGCTCAGCATTGCGAGAGACGGTGCAGCCGGAAATTATTAGAGTTCCTGCCGGGAGCCGTGCACAAGCTACGTTGGAGGTGAGCTTAGGGTGGTTATCTTTCTTTGGCGGAGATAAAGAGTTTACCTTCCAGGTATTGGCAACGCTTCCCGATGCCGAGGAAGGTAAAACGATTGAAGGTAAATTGGTACGCACTGCATGGTATCGAATGATATCCCAGATACGATTACCTCGAATACGTTTACCAAAATTTTTGGCACCATTCTTCGAGCGACCGCCAGTTATTGTTTCTTTTCAGGCTAAATCTGAAGATAAGAGTACTTTTAGCGTAAACTGGTCAGTTAAAAAAGCATCGGAATTGAAGCTCAATGGTGACATCGTCGGTTTGCAGGGCGAGAAGACGCTAACACCGACTGCGCCCACGACATACATTCTTACAGCGACAAATAAATTCGGAAAAACGGAAAAAATGATCTTCGTGGAGCCCAGAATCATTCCGAATGCCAAGGCCTCAGACCGTATTAGAGCTTCACTATCATCAGGGCAATTAAAACTACAGATGGGTGGAGTACCAGAGATTGCAACACTTCAACTCCAAAACATGGGTGAAATCGTCGATAAATTCATAGTAGATATCGAAGGAATTGAAGCCGATTGGTACAGCCGCTCAGCTTCGAGCATCGCATTAATGCCTCAGACTACTGAACAGGCGCAAATATCCTTCCAGGTACCCAAGAAGAAAGGAATAAAAGCCAAGGCTTATCCGTTTGCCATTATTGTGCGTTCTCAGACCAAGCCTGAGGATATCACAATTATCAATGGGAGTATTGACGTACTTCCATTCGTTGATTACAAGCTAAAAGTTGCGCCGTACCGTGTTACCTGCAGAAGGAAAGGTACCTTTAGAGTCGGACTCAGTAACACAGGCACGAGTGAAACCAGAATAGTTCTCGATGCTACCGACCTGGATGAGGGACTAAACTTTAAGTTTAAGAATAAGGAGCCGGCATTAGCCGCATGGCAGGAAATCGAAGTACCAGTAGTGGCAAAACCCAAGAAGGGTGGTCTTGTCGGAGAGAAAAAACGTTTTGATATTACAATAACCTCACGCGAAGCTGGAGGCAACACGCAAACCGTTAACAGCGAATTGTATTATAATCCGTTAATCGCTTCATGGAAAACCATATTTAAAGCCATTAGAAGGCTAATATTTTTGGCAATCATCGTTGTGATTATCGTGCTGATAATTAACTGGGGAGGCGGTTTCAAATTATTGTTCTCAAGTCCGTCTACCTGGTGGAGCCAATTTATTGACAAGATAGTCAATACCTTCACCGGTTGGTTTTCGAATTAATTAATAGAACGATTGAATGCTTTGAACGTGGATTAGATTAATAAAGAACCGGAGAAGACATGGTAGACGAAAATACTGGAACAAATATCAATAAAATTGAAGTGGTTTCATCGACATTCGGAAAGGAAATACTAGTTTCCGGAGAAAGGATAATTTCCGAATCGAGACCCATTGTATGGCCGAGCAGTATTAGACCTTTGCTGTTGTTTATAACCGGACTCCTAGTTAATTGGCTTATTCGTTATTTCAGGCCTGAATATCTGAAGATAGATTATATAGCTAACACAGGATGGATAGATACGGTGATATTATGGATAGGACCCGCAATCATGATTATCGGTGTATTATCCTTGTTAATGAGATGGATAAGGCGGAATTATACAATTTATGCACTTACTAACAAAAGGATATTGCGAAGGAGTGGGGTATTTAGCAGAGCTTATCTGGACTGTTCGCTTAGTAAGGTGCAAAACGTCGAAGTACTCATGTCACCGATAAGCAGAATTTTCAAATTCGGCAACATTCGGATCGCTACGGCTCGTACCAAGGGCGAAGATATCGCATGGTTAGACGTGAGGAATCCTATTGGCTTGCAACGCCAGATAAATGAAGCCCTTGAAAAATATTTAAAAGAAAATAATTGGTCTGGTTGAGGTTTAGAGACAGTTTTTCGTTTTACGAATTTGAATATAAATTAATCAATTGACCATATAATTAATATTCAAAATTGCAGACCGATCTAGTTTTAATCCAGGATAGGAAAAGACAATCTTCAGATAATATTCGGGTGCCGGATCACATCAAAGATTGTCTGGAATGCGGCAACTATAAACAATCGTGCGAACCTTGGTTCTAAGAATTCCTAGCTAAATATCTCATCGATGCAAAATACGATGCGGCGTATCATCTGTCGTTGTTGGTGCATGTGGTTGAGAAATGTTTAAATCTCAGTAAGCCGCCCAGGCTTATTAGAAATTCAAGCAAAAAAGTGCCTGATTAAGACGGTTTATTTTTGAAATTTGTCTGGTTACTTGGTTACATTTTTCATATTTTCGATATGTGTGAAATTAGCTATTTGAGATATTGTAGCAGGTAGATAGAAACAAAATTTAGGTGATGTAATTACCAAAATGGTGGGCGCTACTGTACAATACGCAGAACCAGGACGTTTGAGTTGGCTTTTAACTTATGACTAATGCCTGTTGAAAATCCCCCAGACTTTCAATTTGCATTAGATTTCCGTTATTCCGTCTTGTCCTTACAATCATACCAAATTATGTATTATCAGTATTAAAATGGTAAATGAAAAATATTCCGAATTTGCGATTTGATTATGGTCCCTATTGGTCAGCGACCATAATGCAGCCGTCAGTATACGATGTGACACTTCACTGGGAAGAAGTAGTTGTTAAGCGCACAGTCCGGCGCCAGAGAAATAATACGCTTAACATCAATACGAAGAATGATACCACCTGAGCTTGTTGTAGCCCCAAAAATAAATCCCCTCGCGGACGGAGAAACCCGCCGGCAAAGCGCCAAAGTGCATACATGGCTAAAAAGAGAGCAAAAATTGACCCAGGTGTCTTGAGTTTGGGTTTCAACCGGTTGACGACCATCAAAGTTACCACCAGAACCAGGATTTCGTAAATTTGCCACGGATGGTAAGTGATGCCAGCCACGGCTGAAATGGTATTCCGCGTATAAGAAATATCCCATGGTAAATTGGTGGGTATGCCTACGCAGCAGCCATTGAGGAAGCAGCCCACCCGGCCAAGTATTTGTCCGATAATTATGGCGGGCGTGATCGCATCGATGCAGCGGCCAAAGCTAACCTTGGCAGCCCGGCTGCACAACCACAAGGAGCAAGCCGCGCCAAACAGCGCACCGTTCATGTAGAGGCCACTCAGACTGAACATCTGAGCGGGAAATTGGGTATAGTAATTCCATCCGTCTAAGACGTAAAGGAGGCGGGCGAAGAGCAGCGCTAAAAGCACCGTGATCGGGGCGAACAACAACACGAAACGGTACGATGGCAGTAACCCTTTTTTTACTAGCCGCCAGATGGAGGTCAGGACGACCGACCCTCCCAGGCTATAAAAGAGAACGTACCAGCTGAGATTTCCAAAGGCGAAAGGGCTCAGGCTGATATTAATCATGAATTATACTGAAGGCCAAATGTTGTCCACCCCTTCGCCCCGCGGCGATATGGCTATCTTATTTTCCATACCTGGGTCGGGACCTCGATGTCATCAAAGGTACCCGATCCCAGTTCCCCCAGCGAATTATCGCCCCAAGCCCATAAACTACCGTCGGCTTTCACCGCGTAGGCATAATCATAACCCGCAATGTATGTTGTAAATTCATTGCCAATAATCTGAGCAGGTTGCGTCGGCTGAACAAAGTTAAATCCAATTGAAGCATTGTTCAAAAGATTGTCGGCACCCCAGCCCCACCATCCGGTTCTGGGACTAAAAGCAAACCCCTGATTATTACCTACACTGACCGTCTGCCAATCAGAACCCGGGATCTGTATCCATTTTGTCTTATCGAAAGTAATCCCGAAAACTCCTTGACCCCAAACCCATAACGCCCCATTCACTTTTATGGCAGCATTATATCCGCCCGCATGTACCTCTTTCCAGTCGCTATCGACCCCCACTTTCCTGGGAGTTGGATTGGGTCCATAATTATCGGTCGGGTAACCCAGCTCGCTGTAGGAGTTGTTTCCCCAGGACCAGATTGAGCCACTTTGTTTCAGCGCCAGAGTGTAAGATTGACCTGCTGCGATCTGTATCCAGTCATTATCGCCGACTCTGGTTGGTATAGTCACATTCTCAAAATTGCCGATACCCAGTTGTCCGGCATTATTTTTCCCCCACACCCAAAGTGAATGATCACTTTTCAGTGCCACGGAATGGTAGTCGCCAGCCGATACGGCAATCCAGTCTTTGTCCGTCCCAATCTGCTTGGGGACATTCTTCAGACCGGGTTTGAAGCCGGCTGTACCGAGGCCAAGCTGCCCGAAATCATTACTTCCCCAGCTCCACAGTGTGCCATTTTTTTTAATTGCCATGACATGATAATAGCCGGTTGACACCCTGGCCCAATCATTATCGGTGCCAATTTGCGTGGGAACGTTGATATTGTTCCGGCGTATACCGCTACCGATT
>CAYHBE010000061.1:0-7513 GCA_964354765.1 uncultured Dehalococcoidales bacterium
TATATTGTAGTTATAGGAAAAGATGTATTTGGTATGTCAGATGATATGAAAACTAATATATTTATTGGTGATATTGGTGAAATTTCTAAATTATTAATTAATTCAAAAAATATTGTAAAAGTTACATCATTACCACAAGCAGTACAAAAGGCTATTAAATTACGAGCGGATGACTCGGAATATTAACATATGATATCAGAAAAAATAGATAATTTCCTTGAAGAAGAATTAGATGATTCCGATTATGATTTTATGGAAGATGCTGATTTAATGGAGAAAATGTTTGATTTTATCTCCAATTTGGATACTGAAAAGTTATCAGATGAACAGATAGAACAGGCAGCAGAAATAATTGATTTAGTCGCGGGGGAAACAACACCCGAAGGAACAGAAAAAGAATCAGAAGAGGAAGTATCTGAAATATCAAAAAAGAGAGTTAGAATAAACCGAACTGTCAGAAGAAAAAGAAAAAGAGAATATAGGAAAAAAAGACAAAGCCTTAAACGCAGAGCAAAAAAATTCCGAAAGACAGCAAAGTTCAAAAGATGGAAAAGATTGAGTAAGATCAGAAAGAAATCCGGAAAAACTGCAAGAGGAAAAAGAATGAGAAAATTCATTTAGGAGAGATAATATGAAAACAATAGATAAAATAGACAAATATTTGAAAGAAACCATGTATTCTTCTCAATTAACACATCAGCTATCAACCAGAATAAAAGATAAAGATTTTATGAATATTTATGTAGCAAATAAACCAAGTAGACATAGAATGATGGGGCAAGATCCTAAAGTGTTATATGTTGATCTTGAACCTCATAATCGGGAAATCACTCCACAATACGAAAATATGCTTTTAAAGAAATTAAGAGACAAAAAGGATGAAATATTCAAAGAATATAATAAAAGCATTATTATTGTGAATGATATAATTAAGATAGAATAGGAGGAATCGGAATCATGAAATTCCAACATTATTTAAACGAATATACGCATTATAAAGAAGAGGATAGAAATACCACAACCAAGTACAAAGATGGCAATGAAATGGCAGAAGAAATAGGGAAAGAAATTCAAAAAATATTCCCTAAATCTGCCGTATTATCTAGATTCTCAAAAAATCTTACTACTGGTATAACAGTATATTTTACTTTGGGAAAAGATAAAAGCGAATATGCAAATGGAATATCTCATAATGATCCCATGCACATGACTATTTTTATTGGAACGGGGGAGTTTGGAGAACAAGGAGAAATACCAAATAAACTGCAATTGGATATATCACATGCCGGGGTATTGCATTTAGATAATTTTGCAAAAAAGATAAAATTTGGATGGAGAAATAAAAAAGGTTCACCAGAACAAATAGTAAAAACCATCGTGGATTATTTCAAGAAAGCAAGAAAAATCTATGATGAAAACAAGGATAAAGTACCAGAAGTAGTACGGGATAAATGATAAAAAAGTATAGAAGAAAAGAAAGTGATAAAGAATTTATTCCTAAATATCCCGAAAAGTATATGGGGAGATATCCTATTGTTGCAAGAAGTTCATGGGAATATAGATTATGTCAATGGTTAGATTTAAATCCAACGATTTATGAGTGGTCAAGTGAGGGGCATTGTATAAGCTATCTTGATCCGTTTACAACCAAATCACGTAGATATTATCCAGACTTCTTTGTTAGAACAAAGAACAGAAAATTTATAGTTGAAATAAAGCCAGAAAAATTTACTAAAATGCCTATCTCTGATTCTAAAAGTAGCGAAAAAACTATAAATACTAGGAAGCAAACATATTATTTGAATCAAGCAAAATTTAAAGCAGCAAAAGAATACTGCAAAAAAATGGGGTTTGAGTTTTTGATTTTGACAGAGAAACAACTATTTCGAGACAAGAGAGGATAAAATGGGAAAATTAATTGGGAAATATTTGAATGAATCTGCTCCTAAATTACAAGAAACAGCAAAAAAAATTTCTGAATATTTTACCATGTATATAATGGGGGACAGAGAACTTGCTTTAAGAAAAATGAATAGTATAAAAACAGAAGTAGATAAAATGATGGAAATTAGAAATATAGCTATCGGGCAAGACTTTCATAAAACATACCAAAGAGATTTCGGAAATTTATATAGTGATATAGAAAGTGCCATATCAAATATATTAAAATAGGAGAGAAAAAAAGATGAAAACATTAACAGAGAAAATAGATTTACTTCTAAACGAAACATCAATTCAAGAAACAGAATCGGCATATAGATATCCCGATCCACGAAGTCTTGATAAATACAAGGATTTCAGAGCAATACAATTCCTAAGACAATGGGAAGTCTTCAATACAGGCGAAAGAGCGGATGTCTATTTCGGAAATACTCTGATTTCAATAGTTAGTTCAAGTCAAGGATATTTTGCTGGTATTAAAAAATCCCATAATTGCACCGATCCTGATAAGCAAGCTGAATTCAAATCATTGGAAGGAAAGGTTTGGTTTTTCATTTAGGAGATTTAAAATGAAATTAAAACAATATTTATATGAAGCACAAAATGCAAGTCTTTTAAAGAGATATTCGGAACTTAAAGACAAGGCAGTTAAATTTGATCATCATGTAAACGTAAATATTATTCATAATTGGGTAGATGCTAATGTTAGTAATCGATATGATTTAGAAAATACAATAGAATTTGATTCAAATGAGGACAGAGATAAATGGTATAAAGAATTCTTAGAAGTTATTAAGAAATCTGATTTTTTAAAAGCATATAATAAACCGGGATATTGGAACTAAAAAATAAATAGGAGGAAAACTACAATGATGAAAATGAACGAGTATTTGGATAGAGCATTAAAAGGGCAAAAGGCTGTATCAGAAGAAGATAATAAGAATGTTGATATTATGGCAAACTTACTTAAGAACATGACACCAGAACAGAAGAAGTCTTTTCTTGCTAAAACAGGATTGAAAGAAACAACCGTTACGGAAGCAGCAGCAGAAGAAGTAAAGCTTACAAGTCAAGACGAAAAAATGATTGCTTCCAAAATGAAAGCAAAAGGATACAAATTCGTTTTAGTCTTCCCTAAAGAATATAATCTTGAGCCTCTTTATGTGAAAGACATGGCACAGGGAAGAGGACTCATGCGAGACGAATTTAAGCGCATGAAGGGAATGACTATTACTTCTGTTTCTAAGTGGTTAGGAGAAAAGGATACGGAAGAATAAAAAGAATATGTTACTAAAACAAAGAGAGAAATATAAAAGTACAGCTTTGTTTAAATGCGATTCTTGTTCTAATGAATGGCATGGGAATTACTATATACTAGGAAAAAAAGAAAAACATTTTTGCCCAAGCTGTTCATGTAAAAATGGATGGAATGTGAAAAGTAAAGATAAACATACTAATATTTCTACTGAATTGAAAAGATATATTTTAAAAAGAGTCGATGAAAAAGAATTAGATTATTTACCTAAAAGAAAGAATTTAAAGCTAATTATAGAATGTTCTAAATGTAATTCTATAAGACAATCTAATTCTTTTGACGTATTAAATAAACAATCTACTTTATGCATAAAATGTTGTGACATACATACAAAAAAGAAAAAAGAAATTACAAAGGAAAAAGAAAAAATGGCTATTATATTAAAACAGAAGAAAATAAAACAAGAGAAGGAGAAGAAAATTAATATAGGATATGAATATAGAAAAACTCCTGAATATAGAGAAAAAATGAGAGAAGCAATGAAACACTCTATAGCATGGAAAGAACATAGTCATAATAGAATAAAAGCAGTAAAAGATTACTGGAAAAATATAAGAGGGGGGAAAGAACTTTCAGAAGTTTATCCAGAATGGAAACAGTACAAAAAGATTGTATATAATTTAACAGAACAAAATTATAGAAAATATAAAAATATTATCAATCCTGAAAATTTGTTGAGAGGAAAAAATAAATATCATATAGATCATATGTTTTCTGTTTTGGAAGGATTTAAAAATAATATTTTGCCAGCCATAATTTCCAATCCATCTAATTTACATATGATGTATTATAAAGATAATTTATCTAAAGATTATAGATGTTCTATAACAAAAGAAAAATTATTTGAAAGGAGAATTGGAAATGGCTCTACGACGAGAATATAGAAAAAAATTTAAAAACGTAGAATTAATAACGGGGCATTTTTATAAATTTAAGTATCAAGCATGGGAATCGGACCCAAAACCTACAGTAATATTTATGTATGGTATAACAGGACTCCATCCCAATACTGGGCATCAATGGAGAATACTCCAATGTATAAATTTTACATATATTCCTAAAGCAGTAAGAAAAAGATTTCTGGATATATGGTTATTGGAACTTAAAAAGGGAGTTAATATACATTTCACATGGGAAAGAATTAACAGTCTTTATCCTTGGTTAAAACATGCAACTAGAAGATATTTTTATTCACCAACTTATTATATAACCAATTTGGAAGAAATACCAATTTCCAAGGTGCAAAAAGAAGTAATATCGACATGGAGCAAGGACTTTAGTAAGAAAATAAAGACAGCAATATTCCAGAAATTCAGAACGGCTATTTCTAATAGATTTAAAAAGAAAAAACCACCTAGAAGGTAAATTATGGGATCAACATATCAAGAATTAAAATTAGACGACAAAAGACAAATGGAACTAACAATATATACAACAAATGGAGATGCTTTTCTACCTAGTGGAGCATCTTATATTGTTAGAAATTTAAGGCATTCAATTGTAATTCCAAAAACTTCTGCTTCTGTTGATGAAAATAAAATACATACTCAAATACCATTAACAGTTACATCTAGTGCGGGAGAATATGAAGTTTTATGGGAAATAAGAAAAGGCAATGAATGCTTTCATCATTGCACTAGGTTATTGGTGGATGATGCATGATCATGATCTTAAGTACTATAATTCTACCGAAAAGCTATATTTTGATATAGGAATATGGAGTAGTTCAAGTTCATCTAGTTCAAGTTCATCTATTTCAAGTTCATCGAGTTCTAGTTCAAGCAGTTCGTCGAGTTCCTCAAGTTCATATAGTTCAAGTTCGTCTAGTTCATCGAGCTATTCAAGTTCGTCATATAGTTCAAGTTCGTCTAGTTCGTCGAGTTCATCATTAAGTATGGGGGCATAGTGGAAAAAGGAAAATTCGAAGAGATTTGAAATCTATGGAAAATCAAAAAGATGATTTTGGCGATATGAAAGGAGGAAAAAGATGGCCGAATTCTTAATAACCAAAAGAACTCATTGGGCAACTCCAGCCAGCATAACTCCTGACGATGGAATCTTTCCTCAATATAAATATGATGCTCGGGCGATGCCTGGAGACATTATTGAGGTACATGAGGATGGTTTTTGGCGAGTTGAGGCGATAAGAGAAGGGTTGCACGGATGGGATAGAAAAGGAAGAAACCTGATTCGGGTCCCTGGATTGAAATTCGATCAGGTAGAAAATCTTGGCAAGGCAAAATATGACGAATCTCCTACATCTACAACTGCTGGTAAGTTAATCATGAAGCACATAGACCATGTTGAGGATTGGGAGAAGCTTCCGTGGATAAAGAATATAGTTGTAATAGGAAAAGAGGAAGTTGAGGAATATTATCTTGATCTCAAAGATTTAAGTGAAATAAAGATCGTAGAAAAGGTTATCTAATATGGCAGTCGTACTCGGTACAAATTCAGGCTTTATTGCCAGAACCGCACCCACAGCGGACCCTGCCGGTGTATCCTCTCTCGACTGGGACGGAAACTTATTCGCTCAACGCTTTACCACAGGCGCATTTCCAGTCGTAGTAACTCAAATAGGCTGGTATCAAGATCAAGCAACTCACGGGGCGGCTGCCTGGGAGTGTGCAATCTATACCAATAATGCCACTCCAGCACCGGACGAGCCTGGAACGGTAGTCGGCAGTATTTCAACCGGATGGAGCATTGCGGCAGATGCGCGAGGCTGGCAAACTGCAACCGGCCTGAGCATCAGTCTTGCAGCAAATACAACTTACTGGATCGGGATAGGAATTGCTGGAGCCACCGGCTCTATTTCCTTAGATTATAATGCTACTGGTGGAGACCTTAGTGGTTATACCGTAGATGCGGCTGGCACCCTTGACTCCACTTGGACCGGCACCTTTACTAATGCTGGCACAGGCAGACTTTGGGGAGTTTATGCTTTACGAGGACTGGTCGAACTAGTCCGCTATGTCGATACCGATGTGGTGGGTGGAGCAGGTGACGGAACCTCCTGGGCCAATGCCTTTGCAACACTTTCAGCGTGGGAAGCGGCGGGTGATGATGCTGGAGACCTTGTCCTCAATAACACTTGGATGCACGCCTACTATCGGGGCAATACTCAGGACACAGCAGTACTTTCAATAGGTGGTTGGACAACAGGCGTTACCAATTACATCCACGTTGAAGCATCGTCTGATAGTACCGGCAAGCACTCTGGCGTCTGGGACGACGGAAAGATTACGCTGATAGGAACCAATGAAGCGTCTGGAATCCTTGGAATCAGCGAAGATTATGTTATCATTCAAGGGTTTCAAATTCAATCTACTCAATCCGGTCTTAGCACTGCTTATACTCTAAATATTGTAAGTATTAGTTCTGCTGGAAGCAATGTTCGTATTAAGAATATGATTTTAAAAGGCATTGCTTCTGGTACAGGCAAGCACTTCGGCCTCTATGTAAACGATGCAGATGCGACTGTCAATGTTGAAAACTGCCTCATCTATGGCTTCTATGAAGCAACCGATGTTGACTTCTGTGCAGTTAGGTCGAATACCTGCACAGCTTTAAATATTTACTCCTCTGCAATTTTCGGAAGTGGATTCGGAATAGATCGGGTTGCTGGATCAATAAATGTCTATAACTCAGTCATTTTTAATAACGTAGACGATTTTGATGGAACAATTGCTTGCGACTACTGCGCCTCAGACGATGCCGATGCAAGCACCTACACCAATGGAGTTAACTTTACTTCTGAGGCTACCGACTGGGCAGCTATCTTTACCGATTATACTTACGATCTCAGGCTCAAGAATTACACAGGTGCTCGTAAGATCATCGACATGGGTAGTTCCCAGAGTTATGGCAACCCTGATATTGCTGGTACAGCCAGAGGAGCAACCTGGGATATAGGGCCGTTTGAGTATGGGGGGAGTTCAAGTTCAAGTAGCTCATCGAGTTCCCGAAGCAGTTCAAGTTCAAGTAGCTCATCGAGTTCCCGAAGCAGTTCAAGTTCTTCAAGTTCTTCAAGTTCATATAGCAGTTCAAGCAGTTCAAGTTCTTCAAGTTCACGAAGTTCTTCAAGTTCAAGTTCTTCAAGTTCAAGTTCTTCAAGTTCATATAGTAGTTCAAGTTCGAGTAGCAGTTCCAGTTCTTCAAGTTCACGAAGTTCTTCAAGTTCAAGTTCTTCAAGTTCCTATAGTTCAAGCAGTTCAAGTTCTTCAAGTTCACGAAGTTCTTCAAGTTCAAGTTCTT
>CAYHBE010000062.1:0-7492 GCA_964354765.1 uncultured Dehalococcoidales bacterium
TTTTCAGCATTCTTAACAGCGCCTGCAGAACCGCGGGGAAAATCTTCCATGACATACGTCGATCGGACCCCCATTTGACCGCCGTCCCCGAAATATTGGACCATCGATGCCGCCAGGTGATGCTGTGCGAGGATAATATCGGTAATGTCGTGTGCTTTCAGGTTGCGGATAACATGCTCTAAAAAGGGGATATTGAGAACGGGCACCATCGACTTCTGAGTGTTGCAGGTCAAGGGTCTCAACCTTGTGCCCTGCCCTCCCACGAGAATGATGGCTTTGATTGGACTCACCGCCTGGCCCCCCAACGATTGTTGAGGATATTGTAGCACAGTTTTGTTGAATGGTTGAATTGATCAAAATACGGTGTTAGCGATCAGGATGCAAACACATAGCGCCGCCTAAAGGGACTTATTACGGGATGTCGGATAACTGAAGGATCAGGAAGAACAATGTCCTGGATTGATTTTATGGAGGGTGATGGGATGTTTTTCAGCTGCCTGCGCTTCGCCTTAATGTTAATGCTGTAATGACGGAAATTCCCACAGCGAACGCTGCCAGAATCGCCAGGTCAAAACCTACTTCAGTTAAACTTTTTCCATTCAACATGACGTCTCTCAAGCCTTCAACAGCATATGTCAGCGGCAAAAATTTCGCGATCCACTGGAGGACGTTGTTCATCTGATCGACAGGCCACAGAATTCCGCAAAGGAAAACCTGCGGCAGGATAATGAGCGGGATGAATTGGACCATCTGGAATTCATTACGTGCGAATGCGGAGATAAATATACCCAGGTTGATGGCTCCAATGAGCACAATTATCTGGAATACGAATATCTGCCATAGGTCGCCTTTATATTGCACGTCGAGAGCATAGATAGTAAAAAGTACGATTATTAGAGTCTGCAGCAGTGCAAAAAGAAAAAAGCCGAGTAAGTAACCAATTACAATGTCTACCCTGGAGACAGGAGATGCCATCAGCCGTTCCAGCGTGCCTTGAGAGCGCTCCCTGAGAAAACTGATCCCTGTAAGTAGGAATCCGAAAAATAAAGCTAATGTAGCCAGCAGTGCCGGTGCGATAAAATCGAGCATCCCGGGCATCTCAGGAAAACTCAGCCAGATGAGTGTCATGACCACATTTGGAACAACAATAATAAGCGCCAGAGTACGGTGGTCACGCACAATCTGTCGGATTATCCTGCCGGCGATAGTAAATGCCCGAACTTGCATTAACCTTTTTCCCCCCGCCTTACAAAATAAAGAAAAGCATCTTCCAGACAAGCGTCTGCTTTGCCTGTCGCATATTTCAATTCCTCTGGCGTACCTTCGGCAATTATCATCCCGTCTCTCATAAAAGCCAGTCGATTGCAATGCGCAGCATCATCCATGGTATGGCTCGAAATGACGATTGTCACTCCCTTTTTATTCAAGTCGGAGAAGTGTTCCCAAAAATTAACGCGTAATTCAGGGTCCAGACCGACGGTGGGTTCATCGAGGAAAAGTAATGGTGGATTATGGACGATTGCGCACGCCAGGCTGACTCTCTGCTTCATTCCGCCGCTCAGTTTTATAATACCGTCGTTGCGGCGTTCCCATAGACCAACCAATTTAACCGCCTCCTCAACGTGCCTGGCACGCTCATTGCGCGGCTGCCTGAGGTAGATCCGGGCAAAAAAATCGACGTTCTGAACGATTGACAACTCGTTATAGAGTGAGTGCTGCTGGGGCATATAGCCGGTCAGGTATGCAGAGCGGCGAGTAGGCGTTTGACCAAGCACAGAAACAGATCCCTGTTTCGCTTTCAGGAGCCCAACAAGAAGACGTATGAGAGTCGTTTTCCCGGCGCCGTTCGGCCCGAGGAGCCCATAACTGGTACCACGGGGTATATTCAACGATAAATTATCTAAAACTTTGAGTTTACCGTATAAGAAAGAGACATTCCTGACTTCAACTGCTGGTTCTGGTGGATTTTTTTCTGACATATTGTAGTAATGATACCGTGAAGTTGAACCAGGTTCAAGCGATAATGCATGGTTTACTTTTTATGCTAATTGGTGAATATCTATAATATGAGTCACTTTTCTTGAGGCTTAGTGCATCGACTACTTACAAATCAGCCGACAATGTGATTACCTCGCAACGACCTATCCCTAAGTCCCTTCCCTTGTTATGGAAGAAATTGTATTTAATAAGGAGGCATTGGTCACAATCGCCACCTCCGGATTAACCACTCCGGTTATAGCTACTAACTTGCCGTTTATCCACACTGTAATATCAAGTGAGTCAAGCACCCGGCGTTTCCCCTCGTAATCCAGTCCCTCAATACGTCCCCTTATATTCGCGAGCAACTCTTTCAAGAGCGGCACATTGACAGTAGCTTCCTTCCCTGCCTAATTTTCCTGTGCAGGTCGTTTATCTGCCTGTTAAGTGTCTCGCGAGCTTTGTTCAGGCGCTTATTCTCGGACTCAAACCTGGTCCTCAGGAAACCTCTTCAACGCCCACTGGAGTAATTGGTGCTGTTCCCTTCCCACCGCGCGCAACTGAATTTAGGTATCCTTCAACTGCTTTTCAAAAACACTGATCTGGTCGGCATCTGGCAACGCCTTTTCTGCCAGGTCGGAACCATCCAGCGGAGTTAACATACGTTTTAACATTTCCCCACTTCGGTTTATAGCTGAATTTGTTACCTAAACGGATTGTTGAAAAAAACTCTCCTCTTTTACTCCAGGGATATAAAAGGAAAAGTCTACTGCTCAACAATTTCCTAAATCGACAGCCTATTTGTAAGGCAACTATTAAACAAGTTACAGAACAAAACTAGAATATCTTCGCCGCCATTTCAGCTAATTTCATCAAGAACCTGGGAGCGACGCCCAGTAATAATACCAGCAGGCAGGATATGGCAGTAGCAATGCCTAAAGGCATTGAATCCTTACCAACCACTTCTAATTTCGCCTCATCCAGCCACATTACTTTAACCACTCTCAGGTAGTAGTAAGCAGATATTACGCTATTGATCACCGCAACTATGACAAGCCAGAGCAAGCCCTGTTGTACGGCAGCACTGAAGAGATAAAACTTTGCCATAAAACCGACTGTCGGAGGGATGCCTATTAGAGATATCAGGCAAAATGATAACGCCAGGGCCATCAGCGGGGATTTCTTTCCCATTCCGGCAAAATCGTTAATATTATCGCTGCCAATTTTTTCAGAGATGGCGATGATGGCAAAGAATGCTCCGAGGTTTGTGGCGGCATAGCCACCTAGGAAGAAAAGCAGTCCGCTTTGCCCCAAAATACTTGTGGTCCCTGCCAAGCCCATAGTCGCTAGACCGATCATGATGTAGCCCGCCTGTGCAATGCTCGAATAACCGAGCATCCTTTTGATGTTTGCCTGAGGGATTGCCCAGAAATTACCTGCAGTCATGCCTATCACAGCGAGTGAAGCAAATGCCATCGCCCAATCTTTGCTTAGCCATCCCGGTAGACTGAAAGCAGCATAAAATATTCTCAAAATTATCGCGAAACCAGCAGCTTTACTGGCAACAGACACGTAAGCCGTGACTGGTGTCGGGGCACCTTCATATACATCGGGCACCCACATTTGGAACGGAAAAGCCGCAATCTTAAACCCGGAGCCTGTAATAATCAACACGATCCCGAGCAATAGCCCGGAACTGCCAGTGCTATCGGTCCCGACATGATTACAAATAAAGACTGCTATATCACCCACCCGTGTTGACCCGGTGAAACCGAAAACATAAATCATACCGTATAGAAATATTGTCGATGAAATGGCGCCGATTAAGAAGTATTTTAAAGCTGACTCGGTGGATTTCTGGTCTTTTAAGAAACATGCAAGCGCGTACAACGGCAAGCTGGTCAATTCTAGGGATACGAAAAGGGATATCAGCTCAGTCGCGGATGCCATTAACATCATGCCGAGAGTAGAAATAAGCACCAGCGCTAGATATTCGCCCTTGAAATCTGAGAATCTTGAGACATAGCTGACGGACGCCAGGATAACGAGCGCGGCGGTCCCTATAAAGAGCAGTTTGAAGAACAAAGAGAAATGGTCGATCGCAAGTATGTTGTTGAAGGCGAACTGGCTGCCTCCACCCCAGTAAGAGATAACGAAGCCAGCCGCTACTGCTAATCCCACCAGACTAATAACATAAAGCCATCGCTTATTATTGCTGAACAGGTTAAACAAGATCACGATTATGGCACAGGCAAGCACAACCAGTTCCGGAATAATCAAATCGAGTTTCAACACCGTACTCCTCTGTTATGGCTATGTACCACTGTGATGACCTACCCACCAATTAATTTTATGATTGGAGTAACTCCGGATTCGATAATCCTGGTCAAAATCGCCGGATATAAGCCTATCAGGAAGATTAAACCGATAAAGACCGCCGAATAAAATATTTCCAGTTTGGTGGTATCTTTCACATCGTTGAATTTTTCCTGGGGTGGACCATATACAACACGCTGTAACGTCCACAGCATGTAGCCTGCTCCCAGCAGAATGCCGAGAATCGAGATACCTGTGAAAATCTTGACAATAAGAACGGCGACCGGGCTTGAAAAAGAACCCAGAAAGACCATGAATTCGGCGATAAAACCGCTCGTGCTGGGAACGCCGATTGCCCCGAAGCCTGCGATGGTGAATATGACAGTTATGACTGGTATTTGCCGTGCCAGACCGCCAAGCTTGTTAATATCGCGCTCATGGGTGTTATGCATCAGGATGCCAGCGGTAGCAAACAGGAGACCCGTAATGAGGCCGTGACTGACCATCTGCAATGTGGCGCCTATCATACTGACTTTACCTAGCGCGAAAATGCCAAGCAAGACGAAGCCCATGTGGCTGACGGAACTGTAAGCAATCAGCCGCTTGATATCTGTCTGCTTCAACGTGACTGCGGCACCGTATATGATATTTATTGCCGCTAGAATTACCAGCAATGGCGAGAAAGTCTGCGCTTCATCAGGGAAGAAGGAGACGCATATCCGAATCATACCGTATCCGCCCATCTTAAGGAGCGCACCAGCAAGTACGACGCTGACAGCTGTAGGGGCATCCGTATGTGCATCAGGTAACCAGGTATGCAGCGGGAAGACCGGCAGCTTGACCGCAAATCCGCCTAACAGCAGGAAGAACATCAGTGCGATAGGAATGGTAGGTGCGTAGGAAGCAATGCCTGCCCGGGTGATTTCGGCCATGCTCAGAGTGCCAGTGGTGAAATAAACGGACAGAATGCCCGCCAGCATCATGGCGCTGCCGAACAATGTGTACAGGACGTACTTTAAGGCCGAATATTCTTTTCTACCGGTGCCCCAGATGGATATCAGGAAGTACATCGGGATAAGCTCAAGCTCCCAGAACAGGAAAAAGAGCAAAAGGTCCTGCGCGGTAAAAACACCCAGGATGCTTGTTTCCAGAACCAGCAACCAGGCGAAGTATTCCCTGGGCCTTAAATCAATGTGCCATGAAATGAGTACAGTCAGGAACCCTAAAAACGCCATAAGGACAAACAAAGGCAGGCTGATACCATCGATAGCGACATGATAGTAAGCGTTGATCGGAGGTATCCAGAGAGCGCTCTCTTCAAACTGCATTTTCCCCTCTGCGCTTGCCGAGCTGTCGAACTGCACGAAGACGATTAAAGCTAAAACGAGAGCGACAAAACTGAATGTGGCGGCTGTATATTTAATTGCTTTATCTCTTGAATTGGGCAAAAACGCCACTATCAATGCCCCCAAGGCAGGGAGGAAAATTACTAATGAAAGATAATTAAGGTTCAATTTTCAACCCCCTAAAGATTATTCAGCTTTAACCTAAGACCACAAACCTGATAATCAATGCAGCCAATCCAAGAACGATAACCAGACCGTAAAGTTGTAAGCGTCCGTTTTGTACTTTGCGTGTAACCTGGGCGGTGACAACTACTACTTTGCCCGAGAGATTTACCAGTCCATCCACCACTTTTTTATCGAAAGTAAATAAAACCTTGAAGAAGTCGCGGACGATGTATCTTTGCACCAGTAAGGTATTGATACCTCCGTCGATGATCTTGCTGTCGAAGAAACGGCACGCCGCAAAAACGCCGCCTATCAAGACTTTCCTGACGATAATATCTTCATATAGGACATCTATGTAATACTTATTGGAAAGCATCCTGTAAAGAGGCTGGAACATGCTGCCCAGCTTCTCGGCGGAAATCCATTTAACGCTGTACACGGCGTAGGCAAAGAAGATGCCCGCCAGCGCGATCACCAGTGACAACAGCGGGACGGTAGAGTGAGTAAAGACCCCCAGGATGTTACCAAAGAAAGTGCCTTCAACTTCACCATGTCCCATGAAAGTCCCGAACTCCCCGTTGATGTTCCAGAACCCGGCAATGATTGCCAGGATGGCTAACAAGACCATCGGCACAATCATTACTGCCGGCGACTCATGGGGATGAGCATCATGACCATGCACACCTTGACTGTCATGGGCACTCGTTTCGCCACCCCTGAACTCCCCTCCGAAGGTGATGAAGATTGCACGGAACATGTAGAATGCGGTCATAAAGACGGTAATCATCGCCAGGACGAAGAGTATAGGCTGGTTCTCCAGAGCGGTTGCCAGGATTTCATCCTTGCTCCAGAAACCCGCCAGCGGCCAGATCCCTGCCAGGCTCAGAGAGCCGATGAGGAATACGGTATATGTCCAGGGCATGTATTTGCGGAGGCCGCCCATTTTACGCATATCGAAGGTGCCGCCGGAGGCATGACTGACACTACCGGCGCCGAGGAACAAAAGGGCTTTGAAAAAGGCATGGGTAAAGAGATGGAAGATACCGATGGCTACGGTTCCAGCGCCCAGTCCCAGCATCATAAAGCCGAGTTGGCTGATGGTGGAGTAGGCGAGAACGCGCTTGATATCATTCATGACCAAGCCCATTGAAGCTGCAAAGATGGCTGTAAAGCCGCCGATAACGGCGACTGTTGTTAATGCCTCGGTAGATTGTTCGAAGAGGGGGAAGGTGCGGGCGACCAGGAAAACACCGGCTGAGACCATTGTAGCGGAATGGATTAAAGCAGAGACCGGTGTAGGACCTTCCATGGCGTCCGGCAACCATACATGGAGCGGGAACTGAGCTGACTTGCCGACTGCACCGGAAAAGATTCCAATGGCAGCCCAGGTGAGCACCGAACCACCCAGCGTTCCCGCAATAGCCATCTCGTGGAGCGCCATCGTATTAAAAGTACCCGTTTTGGAAAAGAGCAGCAGTATGCCGATCATGAATCCAAGGTCGCCAAGACGGGTCACCAGAAACGCTTTTTTCGCAGCATTGGCGGCTGAAGGACGATGGAACCAGAAGCCAATCAACAGATAAGAGCACAACCCAACAAGCTCCCAGAACATGAACATCAGAAGCAGATTGTCGGCAAGGACCAGTCCCAGCATTGATGCGGTGAACAGGGACATAGAAGCGTAATAA
>CAYHBE010000063.1:0-7489 GCA_964354765.1 uncultured Dehalococcoidales bacterium
TTGTAGTCAGAACCTGCCTATAACCATTGATAAGTGTTTCGCGGTCCATCTTGGGGACGAAGTTCATGGAGCAGTCGGTATTATCGCCAGAGACGTTCTATAGTAAGCGGTCTTCTTTTTCTTATTCTCATACTCCAGGTTGGCGAAAGACGCGATCATCATCATTCAAACTCCCCTATCAAGATTCTTGCTTCAATTATCCCTCACGAAAAGTGACTTATTCAGAGATTCCTTATTTATTAAATTTCATGTGACTTCCATAAACGCACCCAGCTCCCGCTGACACTCAACGCACTGCGTTTCAGATTCATTTCTCTGCCGGTTTCCCATATTTGTTGATTGATGTGCTCCGGCTTGTCTCCGAGAAAACGTGTTTCCTCCCAGTGCCCGGGGCCACGGTAACTGCCCATGAGTATAATTTCCAGCGGATTCGTACCCGATACAGGGCTGAATAACCCAAACACCGGGCAATCGCAGGCTTCGTACAACGGCCATACCCCTTTTTCAGAATATTCAACGAATTTCGACAAATTTTCAGGGTCAATAAACAATTTACGATAGCCGTAAACCGGGCGTGCATCTTCAAGGGGAATACGGGCTTTTGGTCTCGATGCAATCGATTTCAGTAACCTGACCTCTTCATTTTCGACCAACTTGGTCCGTCCGGTCATATACGTATTTTGAATATCCTGCCAGATAGCGTAGTCGGAAAAACGGCTGATTTGTAAAACGGCGTTCCCCCGGTCCCCGATCAAACCGGTTAATAACAGCAGCGGTTCGCCGCCGGATTCTTTAATAGCTCGGGCTATCACTTCTTTATAATATTTTAAATAACCAGCAGTCTCCCCTAATATCGTTGTCGTGTAACGCTCTTCATAAATCATAATTCCGGGCTCCTTTTAAGTTATTCCCATTCCGGGGGATGGGTCCCCAGCGGTACCGGAGGCAGGATCCAGTGCGCTGGAGTTTCCGACAGCTGGACTACCGGAGCGAGACGGCTGATAGTGCCATAAGGAGAGTCGACTGTTTCCGATATTCTTTTAATATCATCCAGCGGAATTTCCAGACCCTGCACCTGCTCCTGGCTTTGTGCAACCCGGGGAATCCGCCCGAGTAACATCGCGGATTGAGTCAAAGAGGTACGCACGTGGTAACTCCCACCTTCACGGGCACGACGGTACAAAGCCACCATCGTACCAAAAGCCGCCAGGTACCCGGTAGTATAATCCGTTATTGCACCGGGTAGTGTTTTGGGACGAGCGGGCCCGCCTTCTTCCATGGCCAAGCCGGCAGCCGTTTGCGCAATCTGTTCCATGCCCGGCCTCCCGCGCCAGGGGCCTTCGTAACCGTAGCAATTCATCGACGTGTAGATTATCCCCGGCCGCAATTTCGCCAAATACTCCGCGGATAGGCCAAGTCTCTTCAGCGCCCCAAAACGGTAATTTTCAGAAAACACATCAGCTTGTGCGATGAGCGATTGCGCCTTTTGGTAGTCCTTTTCCTGACGTAAATCCAGAAAAGTAGAACGCTTCCCGTGACCGGTATCGATTATGAAAGCAAGCGGTTTCATTCTCGTATCATTCGGGGAATCAACCCTCAATACGTCTGCTCCGTGCTCGGTCAACGTGCGTCCGCAGGTCGGGCCGGAAAGAACATTCGTAACATCGAAGACACGTAACCCGGAAAGCAGCCGGTCGCCTCTGCCTAATGGTTCCGGCGGGCTGTCGCCTATTTTTATTATTTCCACCACAGGAAGTTTCTGCAAAATTTGCCACTGAGGATGCCTGCTCCATTCTTCCTGGCTATAGGCGATTACGGCCATGGAACCTCCGTCATTTAAAGCATCTTCTAAATGTCCCGCTTCCCATAAAGCGATTGCCGCGGCCACTGATTCACTCGTCTCTTCACAACGCAGTATTCTCAAAGCGTTTTCACGGAAGTGGTCCCGCCCGGCATGCAGGAAAATCCAACGGTTGTCCTTTGTTTTGAAAAAATCCATCATCGCCAGTTGTCCGCGGCCGGCTCCCGTAACAGAGGGTGGGATAACCAGAAAATTCGATGACCGCAGGCTCGCGGCCGCTGCTCTGACATTTACCGCGACTTTCTGTTTCAGTCCGGTTTGAAGTTCCCATATTTTGGCAATGGCCACGCCACAGGCGACATGAAAACCGGCCGCCAGCTCACCGACCCGGAACCTGGTAGGTAGTACCGGATCGTTACCAACGATGTCGACGTTCGTTTCCGATTCTCCCTGCCACCCGGCGATATTCATCAGTTCGTTAAACACTAACCTGTTCGTCATATCCCAGTTTTCCCATCTATTTGGTTTATCATCATACAACATCAAGGTGTTAAAAGGAACCCTTTTACCCCATTGACAAACACGTAATTATCCTTTATATTGTAGCAAATAATATAGCGAATGAGTATTCGTTCTCTATATGGGGATATGTGATAATCGAGCCAGACACCTCGAAAATTAGGACCTACAGCAATAACTCCGAATTGATCAATGAACGACGTGCCCAGATACTGAAAGGCGCCGTTGATGTCTTTTTACAGAAAGGGTTTAAAGCTACCACCCTTAGGGATATTTCAGAAGCTTCAAAAATATCTATTGGAAATATCTACCGATATATCGGCAGCAAAGACGATCTATTGCACATCTTGTGCCTGGCGCGTGCAAACGCCCGCCAGGGTTTAGAAAATATTGCCAAAGAAAATGAACACTTAAATATCCCCGATTTGTTGAAAGTCTGCATCACCTACCAATTCCAGGTGGGCGATGTCAGCCGGACCTACAATTTGTTCTTTAACCGTGAAATATACCATTTTTCACCCGAAGACCGCCAGGTGTTGCTGGATACTCAATTGCAATCCGTAGATTTTTTTAAAGATCTCCTCGATAATGGAGTCAAGAACGGTGAGTTTCAAATCCGGTCTACCAGGGCGTTAGCGCATAATATCCTGATGCTCGGGCATGACTGGGGTTTGAGGTACTGGTATTTATCCCGGTATTTTACCCTGGAAGAATACACCGAGATTCAAACAGATTATATTTTCAAACAAATTTTGCCCCCGGAAAAATCGGTGAAAACGAAGGGAAAAAGCTAGCATCTTCCCGGGTTATCTCGAGTAAGAAACCGGGTATCGGCCAAACTAATTGTGGTAGGGTGCAAACGCCTAGGTGGCACATAAGGGGTTAATAATATGCGCGGTTATTTGATCCGGAGATTGGTCTTAATCATCCCCACGCTGTTTTTATCTACATTAATCGTCTTTTTAGTGGCGCGCTCCATACCCGGCAGCGTGGTGGAATTGATGGCCACGGAAATGGAAAACCGGGGGATGGTATTGGGCAGTGTGACGGTTGACGTTGACTATTTGAATCATCAACTGGGGCTGGATGTTCCGGTTTACGAGCAATACTTCCGCTGGGCAGGAGCAATTTTCACTCGCGGGGATTTCGGAAATTCTTTATGGACCGGCAGGCCGATAAGTGAAGAAATGGCGCTCCGTTATCCGATTACCTTTGAACTTAGTATACTGGCATTACTTATCAGCATGATCGTCGCGGTGCCTATCGGTGTGTACGCGGCATTGCGGCAGGATACGATCGGCGATTACCTGGGGAGGACTTTCGCTATCGCCGGTTTGTCCATTCCCAACTTTTGGGTGGCCACGATGGTGGTGGTTTTCCCCTCCATCTGGTGGGGCTGGGCTCCCCCAATCGAATATATTCCTTTTAGTAAAAATATATTGGGGAATCTGGGACAATTTTTAATACCTGCCACAATCATGGGGATTTCCGCTTCAGCCGGGCTCATGAGAATGACACGCACGCTGATGCTGGAAGTCTTGAGAAATGATTACATCCGGACGGCCTGGTCAAAGGGTTTGACAGAAAAGACCGTGGTCATGCGTCATGCTTTCCGTAATGTTTCCTTACCGCTGATTACCATGCTGGGTGCCCGTATTCCTTCTCTGCTCGCCGGGTCCGTGATCATGGAGCAAATCTTCGGGCTTCCCGGCATCGGTAGACTGATGGTGGAGGCCATCAACGCCCGGGACTACCCGATCGTTTCCGGGATAAACCTGATTATGGCGGCGTTTACGCTCGTTATCATTTTGCTGACCGATCTCAGTTATGCCTACCTTGATCCCCGAATGAAAATGAAGTGATCGTGCGGAAAATAAAAATGAATGAAAAACCTTTAAACTCAAAACCGGATATCGCGGTACGGAAAAGAAAGCGTTCGAGAATTGTCAGCTTCTTTGTCCGGCTGTTCAAAGAGAAACCGCTGGGATTGGTCGGCGCGGTTATCGTTGTGCTCGTTTTATTTGTCGGAATTTTCGCCGATTATCTGGCGCCGTATGGTTTCAACGATGTTAATATGAAGGCAGTGTTGCAAGCTCCCTCAGGCCAATACCCCCTGGGAACCGATAATCTGGGGCGTGACCTGTTGAGCCGGATTATCTACGGCGCCCGTATCTCTATCATCGTGGGTCTTTGCGCGGCTACTCTGGATGTCGTTGTCGCGATGTTTATCGGTTTCATATCCGGCTATTTCGGCGGTAAAGTAGATCTCATCCTGCAGCGGCTTGTTGATGCCGTGATTATTTTCCCAAATCTATTTTTCTACCTTTCAGTGATGGCGGTCGTTGGCCCCGGGCTTGTTCAAGTAATTTTCGTGCTGGGGATTCTAAGCGGAGTCGGTTCCTCGCGTATTATCCGTAGTTCCGTAATGCAAGCCAAGCTGAATGCTTATGTCGATTCTGCCCGCTCCATCGGCGCCACCGATATTAATATACTCATCCGGCATATTCTGCCTAATGTCACCGCACCGCTGATTATCATTTTTTCAATTGCCGTGGGCGCGATGATAATTTCGGAAGCTTCGCTAAGCTTTTTAGGTTTGGGGATACCGCCGCCGACGCCCAGTTGGGGAGGGATGCTCAGCGGCTCCGGGCGCAAATATATGCTCAGCGCTCCCTGGATGGCAATCTGGCCGGGATTGTTTTTGTCAATCGTAGTTTACGGCATCAATATGTTCGGTGACGCGTTGAGAGATTTACTTGACCCCCGGTTGCGCGGCGGGGTCGGGGGCCTCGGCGAATACGGCGCGAAAAAGGCAAAAAGAGAGTATGAGAAAAAGCAAAAGGCTTTATTATCAAAGCCTAAATAGGATTGTACGGCTAGAAATATAAAAGAAAGGAGCAAGGAATGATGAAAAGGTTTGGACTGCTATGCCTCTGCGTCCTTGTGGCTATCACACTGGTTCTGACGTCCTGTCAAAAGGACACGGCTGAAACCGACCAGACGACCAGCGTCACGAGTGTAACGTCCACCACTACCACTGCCACCACAACTCCGGCCACTCAGACCTCGGATACGGGTAAAATCGAAGAGAAAATAAAACAGACCGCAATCGTTCCCAAATACGGAGGAACGCTGGTTGTCGGTTTAGCCGCCGATGTAGTTGGGTTTGACCCGAAGTTTATTTTAGCGGCTTCTACCTGGACCGTGCATCTGACCAACGAACGGCTCACCACCGGTGATTGGGCTAAAGGTCCGTCCGGCACCGGTGAAGAAGACTGGCTGCTACCGGCTAGTTTTAAATTGGCCACCCAGACCAACTTATTACTATCCAGCTGGGAACTGCCTGACAACGAGACCATCATTCTCAACATCAAATCCGGTATCTACTTCCAAAATCGACCTCCGGCGAACGGCCGCGAGGTAGATGCTTACGATGTCGCTTATTCCATCGAACGGAATTATATTCACACCGATTCTATCAATTACCCAAAAAACGCGGCCGATAGGATAGTTTCCTGCACCGCAAACAACAAAACTACGGTAACTGTAAAGGTTCCCGTTGCTAATCTGGGTCAATATCTTCAGGGCTTCCTGGTAGGTTTCTTTATTTTCCCGCAAGAACTGGGTTTGAAAGGGACCGTCACCAAAGCCACCGATGCGATAGGTACCGGACCGTTCATGGTTACCGACCATGTGCGTGATAGTTCGGTCACCATGCAAAAGAACCCGAGTTACTGGAGGAACGACCCCGTACATCCGGAAAACCGGCTACCATATACCGACTACATCCGCGCGCTGGTTATCGCCGATGATTCAACCCGCATGGCAGCCATCCGTATCGGGAAAATCGATCTTATACGCAACGTCGAATGGGACCTCGGAAAGGATATCGTAAATTCTAATCCCGAACTTAACTACCTACGTTATCTGAGGTATACCTCAACCAACATTTTCATGAGAATGGACAAACTGGACTTACCCTATAAAGATATCAAGGTCCGACGCGCCCTGTTTATGGGTATCGACAGGGAAGGCTTCATCAACGGTTATTACGGCGGGAACGCCGTGAACTTTACCCACCCCATACTGCCCATAAAAGCGCTAGCGGATATGTTTGTCCCGCTGGAAGAAATGCCCGCTTCCGTGCAGGAGAACTATACTTACAATGTCGCCAAAGCTAAACAACTGCTCACCGAAGCCGGTTACCCCATCGGTTTCAAAGCCACCATTGTCTGTAATCAAACCCATGTAGACATGTTATCGGTGGTTAAAGCAAACTGGGCTGATATTAACGTGGAACTGGTCCTTGACGTCAAAGAGACCGGCACCTGGACTTCGATACAGAGAGCACGCTCCCAGGCAGATATGCTCTGCGCGCCCATCACCAACGTCTATTACTACTCGCCACTGGCTTATCTTTACGATCAGCAGCAATACAACCGGAGCTGGGGTAAAGACGACTACGTGGAAAATTATTATCGAGAACAGATGATACCGTTAACCGGCCCCTATGATGATGATTTACTACGTCAGAAAGTCAAGGCACTCGTCCCCTATCTGGCAGAACTCACCTGGTTAATTCCCTTACCCACCCCCTACCTGTACGCGCTCTGGCAGCCCTGGGTTGGCGGGTACAATGGGGAAGCTTCGGTTGGGGCACAAGAGCACGATAACTATCCCATCTACCTCTGGGTAGATAACGACGTAAAAAAGAAATATCAATAAACGTACTTCTGAATAACCTAACATCTTAATAACATCAGGGGAGCCACCCTCCCCTGATGTTATCCTCAAATGCCCGAAATATGCATTCAGGATATGAAAGAGGAAAAATATGACGACACGTGAGACCCACGTGATGCGGTGGGGAAGCAATCAAATTGAAGAAGCCGCCGCTATGGACGCCGTTGTTGCCCCCGATTTGTGGATGTTCGGGGGGTTCGGAAATGTCGCGGTGGCGGATACCGGCGAAGGTCTGGTAATCATCGATACCTCCAGCCGCAACCACGCTAGGGAAATTGTGAAGCGGATGCGAGCAAAAACACAAGCTCCTATTCACACCATCATCCTGACCCACGGGCATACCGACCACTCCGGCGGGGTGGGAATATTTCTCAAGGACGCCGTGGATCATGGTGACCGACGCCCCAGAATTATCGCTCACGAAAA
>CAYHBE010000064.1:0-7476 GCA_964354765.1 uncultured Dehalococcoidales bacterium
CTTACGTACAGTAAAACCAGTATCGGAAGCTGGACCTCCGATAACAAATCTTCCGGTGCCATTAACATAGATCTGCGTTTCTTTATCCATCAGTTTGGCTGGAATAACTTGTTTGATTACTTTTTCAATTATGTCCTTGCGGATTGTTTCGTTGGTCGCTTCTTCATCGTGCTGCGCTGCAACCACTATGCTGGTGACCCGTTTAGGTTTTCCGAAACGATATTCAACGGTGACCAGCGATTTACCATCGGGTCGCAGGTAAGGAATAATCTTCTTCTTTCTCGCCTCGGCAAGTCTAAGGCACAATTTGTGGGACAGGCTTATTGGTAAAGGCATCATTTCCGGCGTTTCGTTACACGCAAAACCGAACATCATCCCCTGGTCTCCAGCACCTTCCAAATCCAGTTCATCGACTTTTCTCTTACCGCGGGCTTCTAACGACTTGCTGACACCCAGGTCAATATCCGGCGATTGCTCTTTGATACCGGTGAGGACACCACACGACTGGTAATCGAAATTATACCGCGGGTCGGTATAACCAATATCTTTAACAACCTTACGGACGACTTTCTGCACATCAACGTAACACTTCGTGGTAACTTCGCCCAGGACAATCACAAGTCCGGTTGTCACCGCAGTTTCGCACGCTACTCTTCCAAACGGGTCCTGGCGCATGATTTCATCCAGGATTCCATCTGAAATCTGGTCGCAGACTTTATCAGGATGACCTTCTGTGACAGATTCTGAAGAAAGCAAGTAACTGGGAGACTCTGAAAAACAATTTGACATGTCTCTTTATCCTTTCTACGTACCTTCCTGCCAGCTATCAAGGTATTTTCGCTGGGCAGGCGTTAAAGTATCTATCTTAATATCCATGGCATTCAATTTCAACCTGGCAACTTCTTTATCGATTTCTTCGGGCACACTGAAAACTTTCGTCGCGAGCTTACCTTTATTTTTTACCAGGTATTCCATGCAAAGCGCCTGGTTAGCGAAGCTCATGTCCATCACGCTGGCAGGGTGTCCCTCAGCGGCAGCCAGGTTAATCAATCTTCCCTCACCCAACAGATATAATTTGCGTCCGTCTTTGAGGCTATATCTTTCAACCATCGGCCGCATTGTCTTTTTACCGTTCGACATTTTTTCAAGAGCCGGAATGTTGATTTCAACATTGAAATGACCGCTATTAGCTAATATCGCGCCATCTTTCATCACTTTAAGATGTTTTTCATCGATGACATTCTTATCACCCGAGATGGTAATAAACACTTCCCCAACCTTCGCCGCGTTTACTAATGGCATTACCTGGAAACCATCCATAACCGCTTCCAGAGCGCGTACCGGCTCGACTTCCGTGACGATAACATGAGCGCCCATCCCGCGAGCCCGCATTGCCACGCCGTGACCGCACCAACCGTAGCCGCAGACTACCACCTTGGCCCCTGCCCACAAAATGTTGGTAGCGCGCGTAATGCCGTCGATAGTGCTTTGTCCGGTACCGTACCTGTTGTCGAACAAATATTTTGTTTTGGCATCGTTAACCGCAATAATGGGATATTTCAGATTGCCGGACTTCTCTAAACTGCGTAACCTTATCACTCCTGTGGTAGTCTCTTCAGTCCCGCCGATTACATTTTTTATCAGGCTCTGGCGTTTCGTGTGGAGCGTAGAGACAAGATCAGCGCCGTCATCTACTGTGATGTGAGGCTGGTGGTCGAGCGCGGTATTGATGTGTTTGTAATATGTGTCCCCTTCTTCCCCCTTTATTGCGTTGGTAGGCAGTCCATATTCCACTAAAGCTGCCGCGACATCATCCTGAGTACTCAGTGGATTGGAGGCACAAAAAATAAGGTCGGCTCCGCCTGCCTGTAGAGCAAGGGCAAGGTTTGCTGTCTCGGTGGTGATATGAAGACAGGCGGCAATACGTATACTTTTCAAGGGCTTTTCTTTAGCGAACCGCTCGCCAATTGACTTGGTTACAGGCATCACGCGTCCCGCCCACTCGATGCGCAAACGTCCCGCTTCCGCCAGTTTCAGGTCTTTTATATCATATTT
The DNA here is from genome assembly GCA_964354765.1 of uncultured Dehalococcoidales bacterium. GTDB lineage: Bacteria > Chloroflexota > Dehalococcoidia > Dehalococcoidales > Fen-1064 > JAURWL01. The sequence continues at coordinate 2,056 of CAYHBE010000064.1, forward strand.
TTTCTTAGACTTTGGCATTTTTACTTCCTGCTTTACTAGTATTTACTGGATTGCTCCTGAACAACCGTCCTTATGCAGCCAGGGATTTCAAGCGGGACTGACACGAGGCTGTGTTAATCTAATAAATAACATTTTAACATATGTGAAAGATAAAAATTCGATCGAATAAGAATCGAAATTATTTCACTTCTGAAACGGTTGATATACGCGAGAAGGGACGTTTACAGTGCCCATGATGATTGGTTTCTGGTGGCAGTCGCTTCCGCCAGTGGTGATGAGCCCATGTTTCTGGGCGAAATCCAGATAGCGATCAACTGTCGGACGGTCATGCCTGGGATGCCAGCACTCTACCCCGTTGATATATTCCAGCATATTGTCAGCGATGACTTTCATCTGTTGAATTGGGTCTTTGCTGACACTCGCAAGTGACGTCCCGTGAGGATCATTTGGATGTGCCATGACGAGTATACCGCCGGCACCATGGATGAGTTGCGAGGCTTCCGGTAGAGTTAATGGATACTTGGGTACATCACATTTTACGAGGTAAGTATCAAATGCTTGCTGAACAGAATCGACAATACCCTTCTTCACCAGGTAAGCAGCGATGTGAGGACGACCTAACGTCCCGTCAACACTCTCAGCGATATTCTGCATGTCGATCTCTGTCAAGGATTTAATCCTCTGTTTATCTAACTCAACGTTAATTTTCTGCATAATCTCACGGGCTCGCCAATCGCGATGCTCTCGGAGAAAACGCAGTTTTTCTTTCAAAGCGCGGTTATTAATATCATAGCCATATCCGAGAAAATCAAGTGATACCGCTTTTCCATCTTTTGGAGAAAATGTAACGTTTAACTCGACTCCTGTAACATTACGGATGTCGTAATCACGAGCCAGAGCGATTGCTTTTTCCTGGGCATCGAGGGAATCATGGTCAGTGACAGAAACAAAATTGAGTTTGCGGTTCCGAGCTTCGTGGAGGACTTCTTCAACTGGCATCGCGCCATCGGAGCCGGTTTTTGTGTGGATGTGGAGGTCAATCTTCATCGCTTTTTCGTGTCTATCAGGTACAGTTCGTTTTGTTCACCTTTGGCGGCATCTACTACAATATGGACTATAGGGAGAGACGGGTATGCATTCTTGATTTCATCCAGATTTACAGGTTCGAACTTGCTGACATTGCTGAGATAGGCTTGTTCTGTAATGGCATTGGACTCGTAGTTTTCCTTTGTACGCTTCGCGATGCGTTTTAGCGAGACTTCTTTTGGGCACTGGGTCTGGAGAATGACCAGTGTTTTGTAGTTTTTCACTGCGATTTCGGCAGCCCGTTTGCGCAGTTCCTGGGTGATAAAAGTGGCATCGAGGATGGCACAGCGGTTTTGTTTTAAGGTTTCATCCGCTCTCTTGAAAACCTCATCATAAACCGAAAGCCGATTATTCATATTGCCGGCGACTTTTTCATCGAAAACGTCCTGTCCCTTTAAAACTTCCAGTCTGATAATATCCGACCGCAGCATCGGGCAATGTTTTACTTTTACTATCTCGTCCGCGGTTTCCGTCTTCCAGGTAGCTGGTAAACCAGTAGTAATCAGGAGAAAATTATCTCCAAGTTCTTGTTTAACGTATCTCATGAACGGTTTTTTCATTGCCTTAAGCACCTCTATAACATTGTCGCGAAAAAAGTCAAAGAATTTTATAGAAGCCCGGTCCTCACACAGAGACTACTGCGTCATCCCGATTGTCTCGGGATTCCTCGCCAAGACAGTTGAATTTCATTGCTCATCTCTAATGCGATACGATTCGGCTAAGCCAAAATAGTTTTTCGCATCTGCCAGCGCCTTTACTTTATCTTTTTCAGGTAGAAGCGGGTCATCGAGCCGGAAACAGTTTACTTTAGCACGTACATAAGCAAAATAACATTTATAGAAATTCAACAGGTGCTGGAGCTCACGGTCACCGCTTTTATAAACGTATTCATTTACAAAATGGCTGGACAATTCCGGACGACCCCATTTATCCAGGTCCATCGCCAGGAAAGAGACTTCGGCGGCAACATCTACATAGCGGAAACGGTCGTTAAATTCGATGCAGTCATATATACAGATATCATCCGTGAAGCAAATATGCTGCGCGTGAAGATCACCGTGGCAGTCCTTGATTTTACCCTCAAATACCCGCTTGTTAAAGAGACCAGCGTTATTATTAATAAAGTTGTGGGTGTAGGTGACAATCCCTGCGTATCGGTCTGGAGTAATCGCCAGTCCGATGTACTTAACTGTTTGATTGAAGTTTTCTTCAGTATTAAATTTGACTGCTTCCAGGCTGCCGAACTTACCGATATCAGGGCTCGTATCTGCCTTGCCGTGGAAATCAGCCACTTTTTCCGCTACCCTGCCTATCATTGAGTATGAGACCCGTTCTTTCACGAGCATCACGTCAAGCATACGGTTTTGAGGCAATTTGCGCATCTTAACGGTATATTCAATCGGTTCGCCTTTACCATCCAGGATTATTTCACCTTTCTCCAGTGTAATCGGTGCCACGCCGAGATAGACATCGCTGCAGAGCCTGCGGTTAAGTTCGATTTCTCGCTCACAGAAATATTTACGTTTTTCCAGCGTCGTATAGTCGAGGTATCCCAGATTGACTGGTTTTTTAATCTTATAAACGAATTTATCGGTGAGAAAGACGACCGACATCTGGGTTTGAGCTATCTCCACTTTTTTGGTGGGTTCGGGATAAGTATCAACCTTTAAAAGAGTTGCGATGATATCAGACAATGTTGTCATAATGTCGCCTCGAGCCAGCGTGTGACTTCCGAGAGCACCTGCGAATAATTATTGCGGTTCAGCATAACCGTTTGGACTTCGGGACGAGCTTTGATAATGTCCGACCACGTATGATGGTGGAGAAGAATCGTTCCCAGCACTCTCCGATTAGCGGTAATCAAATCTTCAATGGCGCTGCGAAATTTGAGAGACAACATCTCCATTTTGCCAATCTCGTCGACGACCATCAGGTCACAGTTACTTTGCGCTCCCAGTAAAGCGGCTACGCCGACCTCTTCCAGTCCTTCTATATTAACGCCGTATTTTCCGACGCGATAAGGACTTTTAAAATCAATATGAGAAAGTGTCACTTTCCTGCCATCGAGTGCGACAAGTTGGAAGCCCCGCCTTTCATCCTTTTCGCGGATTTCTTCCGTGTAAAAACCGCAGGCTTTCCCCTTAAAATCGGCGACCACCTGTTTAATGAGGGTAGTCTTGCCGGCGCGGGGAGGTCCCGTAAGCAGGCAGACGTGTTTCATTTAAAGATAGCCGACTATTTTTTGGTAGTTTTCGCAGTAGCGCGTGCAGCCCGCCTATTGTCCTTGGCTTTTGTCTGCTTCTTGCGGTGTTCTATAAGTGCGTTTCGTTTACCTTTATTCATATCACTAATAATAAAGTACCGATTGATAAGTATCAACACGAAAACACTAAATCCTAATAAAAACACTAAATGCTAAACTCTAAGCTCTAAATATAATCAATTTTAATAGTCGACAGCTCAGAGTTGGTCGTAGTCAATCATTAGGATTAGCCTATTGAACACGAGCAGACCCAAGTATTTTTTCTGGAAAGTAATTCGTTGGATTCCTGTTTGCACAGTAACGATAAAGATATGGGTTCAGAGTTTTTTCCGCATTGTGTCAGAAAGCTCTGCGAGCAATTGAAAGGCGCGTTCAGTAGCGTCTTCGGTAACAGTCGGTAATCCGCAGGCAGGCGTCAGCAGGCTTTGTTCCAGCAGCTTTTTAAATGATATTCCGTTACGTGTGAAAGGCGCCATCGATTCCTCAAGTCGGTCTTTCAGAGCAGGTACGGATTCCTTGAGAATGGCTTCCGTTCTGGTGGGGATAATACCCCACGCGATCACCCCACCCCGGTCGATGAATTTTTTTACTTCAATAGCATAAATAGCAAGAGAACCAGCATAATCATATGCATCGAAATTCAGGATATCGATTGGTGTCTGCAGTAACAGCGACCAATCGGTGTTGCCGCAACAATGGACGCCCTTGAGACCACTGATACCGGCATAAGTCTCATTAAGCATACCGATGACCTGTTCTCGCGTTAACTGCATGCCCACCGAGCCAAATGCAGACATGTACGGTTCATCGAGAAAAATGATGACGTTTTTATTGAGTCTGCTTAAAGCGCGTTCCATCCAGCTCGCTTTAAGGCGCAGGAATTTTGGCACTATATCAGCAAATGTCTCATCGTAAATGATTGCCTTGCCGGTTTCATCGGTGATCGTGAGTCCCCAGCTGACGGGACCGGTGACCTGCCCTTTAACTGCGCGGGAATGAAGACTACCCCATGCAAGAAATTTATGCAAGCCAGCCGCATACTCTGGAGAAACGGAATATTTAGTGAAGTCATTAGCAAGATAGTCGGTGTAAAACCTCTCCAGCGACTTTGTCAGCTCCTGGTTACGATTGACGAAGGTTTTGCTTTCCGTTACCACAATGCCGGGAAAACCTTCACTGTACTGCGTGTACATATTTTCTACGTAGGCTCGTTTTGGCAGCTGCGGCCAGGCAGGAACATCTTTCATGTACCGCATTACTACCTGTACAGCTTTATCCGGGTCTTTATATGGCAAACTACCTATCATAGTTTGTAAACCACCAAAATTAGTTTCGGGCATTAGATGTAAGCTCCAAGATGCAAGATACAAATAACAAGCAAATCACAATTTACAAAAACACAAAAGCGACTCGATTATTGTTCCTTGACTATTGATTATTATTTTATATATTTCCCTATCAATAATTCCAGCTTCTTTTTCTGGGCGGCCGGTATCTTTGCGGGATCGGTGACAATTGCCCCAGCCATGGCATGGGCGCATTCGCAATCACGTTTTTTCGACACTTTTTTGACCGCCAGCTTAATGATATGGCGAGCAGTATCTATATTCTCCCGCATCGTCTTGAGAATTGTCTCAACATTCACCGGTTCGACAGGTTCCCACCAGCTGTCATAGTCGGTGACACAGCCGATCACAGCGTAGCAGATTTCCGCCTCACGCGCGAGCTTTGCCTCCGGTAATGCCGTCATACCTATAATATCCGCTCCCCAGCTTTTATAAAGTCGGGATTCGGCTCGAGTGGAAAAAGCAGGCCCTTCCATTGTTACATAAGTGCCCTTCGGATGGACGGTCGCACCGGCTTCCTTAGCTGACTGGTAAAGAATTTTACTTAAATCCTGGCAGAATGGATGGGCGAAGCTAATGTGAGCTACGATGCCGTCAGTGAAGAAAGTGCTGATGCGATTCCGGGTGCGGTCGATTAGCTGGTCGGGGATGAGCAAATGTCCGGGCACGATTTCCTGTTGGAAGCTACCGGCAGAACATACAGCTATGATATGCTGCACTCCGAGC
>CAYHBE010000065.1:0-7463 GCA_964354765.1 uncultured Dehalococcoidales bacterium
CGCGTAAAACTGTTGCCGTTTACGAGGAGCTGGTGAAATGCTGACAATCAATTACTCGATCCTGAACATTAAAGACGGTGACACTGTGTTGGATGTCGGCTGCGGCGAAGGTAGACATGCAATCAAAGCCTATCAATCTGCAAAATGCACGGTTTATGCTTTAGATTTAGATCAAAAGAATGCTGTTAAGACGAAATTCTTTTTTAAGCTCCTGGATGATGAGAGTCAAAATAAAAGCCAATGGCTGTCCATACGCGCCGACGCTGTTTCAATGCCGTTTCCAGACAGGAGTTTTGATAAAATCATCTGTTCCGAGGTTTTAGAGCATATACCGGATGACAGGGCGGCAGTCATAGAATTCAGGAGAATCCTGAAAGATGATGGTGTTCTGGCGGTGAGTGTTCCCTCTTTTTTTTCAGAGACACTATATTGGACAATGTCAAACCAATATCATAACCAGCCGGGCGGTCATATAAGAAAATACCGTTTAGGTAAACTGCTTGCTGTTATACGTGAATCCGGTTTTAGTGTATTTAATATCCACCGCGAGCATTCGCTGCATGTCCCGTACTGGTTTCTTCGATGCCTTTTCGGTATCGACCATGAGAAAGCATTTATCCCATCCTTGTATCAAAGATTTCTAGTCTGGGATATCGAGAACGGAACTAAACCAGTCCGTATTTTTGAGAAATTACTCAATCCGGCATTTGGTAAAAGCGTGGTACTTTACGCTCAGAAAACATAATCTACCGGAGGTCATTAATAGAGAGTTATCTGCGTGTCCAGGACGTCATTCATAATGCTGTTAACTTCATAAGCGAAACGCAGCTTCCTTCAGGGGCGATTCCCTGGTACCAGGATGGTGTTACAGACCCTTGGGACCATGTTGCCTGTGCCATGGCATTAGATGCATGCGGCAGATTTAAGTCAGCCGAGCGTGCATATTACTGGCTGAGGACAATACAGAATCCCGACGGCAGCTGGTGGTATACGTACCGAAATGATAAACCTGAAGAGATGATAAAAGATACTAATCACAGCGGTTACGTTGCTTCAGGCGTTTGGTATCACTATCTAAGTACACACAATCGAAAGTTTTTACATAGGATGTGGGAGACAGTTGAAAAAGGAATAAATTTTACTCTGAGTATGCAGCAGCCATCGGGCGAAATTTTCTGGGCAAAAGATATTAAAGGAAATCCGTGGCCGAGTGCACCTTTGGCTGGTTGCGCTTGTATCTGGAAAAGCCTGCATGATGCTATTAAGATTGCAGTTGCTTTAAAGATCAAGAAGCCAGCTTGGCAGCAGGCAGCAGATAGACTACTTCATGCAATAAAAGAAAAACCTGGTCTGTTCAACACTTTAGATGATAATAAGCGGAACTTCGCAATGGCGTGGTACTACCCGATATTGACTGGAGTATATGATGGCGAACAGGCAAAACAGCAAATAGAAGAACAATGGGGTGACTTTATAGTTGATGGGTGGGGCTGCAAGTGCACACTCGACCAGCAATGGATAACCGTTGCTGAAACATGCGAGCTTATCATGGCTTTAGTAAAAATCGGCGATCATTCTCGCGCAAACATGCTGCTTGATTGGGTGTTAAATCAACGTGATGTCGATGGAGGTTTTTGGACAGGTATTGCTCTCCCCGAAAAAGAAATTTATCCACCGGGTGAAAAAAACACCTGGACTGCGGCAAGTGTGATTCTGGCGACCATGGCAAGCATCGGCGGCGAAGCCTTATCTGGTCTATGATAGGTTGCTTCTATGAGCGGAGTAGTTGATTTCGTCGGCTATGAGGTCTTTATTAATTATATTAATAAACATCGCTTATATTCCCTGGCAGGTGATTTTATTGAGATAGGAGCATTCGTTGGCGGTGGTACCCAGAAACTTGCCAGGTTAGCTGGTACTTTCGGCAAAAAAGTATATGTAATCGATATTTTTGATCCGAAAGCCGATGACACCGCAGCGATCGATGGTACAAAAATGAGCGATATATACCAGGCGTTTCTAGAAGGTCGATCACAATACGATGAATACTGCGATAATACGCGCAGTTTTGATAATATCGTTACCATAAAGCAGGATTCAAAAACAGTTAAGCTGCCATCAGTACAGAGATTCTCATTTGGCTTTGTCGATGGTAACCATCATCCTGAGTATGTGATGAATGATTTTCTCTTAGTATGGAATCACCTGGTTTCAAACGGGGTAGCAGCATTACATGATTACAGGACAAATCTGCCTGAAGTAACGAGGACAATAGACCGGCTTTTAGAGGAAAAAAGAGACGAGATAGCGGGTACCTTTGTAATACCAGATAAACACATTATACTGGTCACAAAAAAACCTTAGTTAACGAGCAGGCATATAGGCTTGTTCAAGGTACTGCGTCATCATATCTGAGAGAACTTTTTCCGAAGGTAATGGAAGAGATGCCTGGTTGTGAGTTAGTGAAATTTAACATACAGGTAGACCAAGTGCACATAGTGATGATAATTCCGCCGAAATACTCGGTAAGTGAAGTAATAGGAAGGCTAAAGCAACGGACTGCGAGTGAGATAAGGAAAAAGTTCGCCTGGTTAGGACGTTGGTATTGGAGGGAAAACGTAGTTTGGTCGCCTGGATTTTTTGTTTCGGCAATAGGGGTGGAAAGGGAGAGGATACTGAAGTACTGGAGCATCAAGAGTGCCAGGATTCAGGTCAAGAGAAGCTTGAGTTATAAAGTACCACGATCTCTGCTCGTGGGTATCTAAAGCTTGTCATCCCAGCAGCGCCGACAGACTTCGAGACCAGGCTTGTTACCGCGTGTAATATCTTTCCGAAAGTGCCTATAACCGCTTGAATTCCAGATAGAGTCTATTGAATCGCTACCTGCATTACCCATATCCGAATAACCCGCCCAGTCCTTGCAACATGGCACTACGGAACCGTCGGTCAAAATGTATGTGTGGGTGGGTGTTTGAAAACAAGGCAATTGCCGACCTTCGGGAAAAGCTGGCGATTTTTCGTCTCCGCCCCTGCCATCGCAGGGAATAATATCAACTGTATCAACAAGTTTTTCCCAGAAATGACGGAAGCTATCAACTTCATGCAGGTTGTGCTCGGTCATTGTGAAAGCCACATGAGTATTGATTTTCCTGCTGCTTTGTTCGAGCTTTGCCAGGAAATTGGTAACATTAGAAAAAACTCGTTCGTACTCCAATCCACGACGATGAAGCTCATAGACTTGCTTTGAAAGTCCATCGATGGAGAAGTGCACTTCCTGGACATTGTTTGTAAGCAGGAGCGCAGTTATTTCAGCATTGAGAAGATATCCGTTGGAATATATCACGATGCCCGTATCGGGCAAGGACCGCGAAGTATAATCTAGTCCTTCCTCGAAATATTTCCACGAGAGAGGTTCACCGTGAATAAAAGGGCAGAATTCTTTTAACTGCTTGTTTCGGCAATCATCTACTATCTTTTTAAAGAGCGACAACGGCATGTCTTCAGGGCGATTTTTTATCTTTTTGTTGGGACAGATAATGCAGTCCGCCGGGCACCTGGTTGTCGTCTCAACAAGGATGGAGATGGGAAAATCCGACACTTAAATAACCTCAGGTCATCAATGATAGTGATGATGACTAAACTAACTTGGGCTTTTGCTACTCTTAACCTGTTCAACCGTGATGAGCTTCGGGTAAAAACCATACCGGCTGTAAAAACCAAGGACTCTTTCATTCCCAACACCGACTGTTAATGTCTTTGTTTTCGCCTGTTTTTTATCCATCCACTCTAATGCTTGTCGCATAAGCTTATCCCCGATCCCACTCTGGCGGTACTCAGGATCGATATAAATGGATTCAAGACAGCCTTGTTCATCTGAAGATATGGTACTGACGCAGTAGCCAATAATTTTTTTCATACTCCGATCTATAGCGACGACTGCATGAAAACCACCTGATTCAGATTTTTGTAGTAATTCTGCTTTCCTGCTTTTCCAATTCCGCTTTTCATAGTGGTCTGGGAAATGAGGTGAAAGATTTCTCTGGTGTTCTCTCAGTTTGTTCCATAAGGACGCGATTGAATCCAGGTCGCTTGAATCGATTTCCACGCATTCGAACATGTATCATTGCACCGCGTTAAGGACCTTTAGAGCGCGTAACGTTACCCATTTATTAGGCTGTTTTTTTATACCGAATTCAGTCCAGGTTTTACCGATATAATCGTATTCGAGAAGCCAGCGTCCCTGTTTATCCTGCTTTTCACGGATAATTTTCAAGGTGTTGGCTAATCGCGGGTCTTTATGATAACCAAGCCCCACCAGTGCTTCCGCTATCTCTAGAATATCTGCGACATAGAAGACAGGAAAGCCAAATTTCCACCAATTGCCGCTTGGTTTGGCGCTGTATCCGCAAGGATAATCAGCTTTAGCTGGATCGGTGCTAAAAAGGAATTTCACTCCCGTAGCGACAGCATCGTTAATCAATTTTGTCCACTTCGATTTCTGAAGTTTGTTGAAAGCATTCATTACCTTAACGGCTCCCCATGCACAGGGCAGCTTGTTATTTGAACCGCAAGCAAAATTAGGACCGCATTTTCCGGCGTAGTAACGCACAGGAGCGGTTTTGTTTGTTAATGGCGCCACTCCTTCTCCGGTTACACTCCGCGCCATCCATTCGAAGGCTTTACTCATCCGTGGGTCTTCGCACCCCAGGTCCAATAGGGCAGTGCACAAATTACCCTGCAAACAGTCCGCGGTCCCGGATGCAGAGTTGCTGACGCTAAACTGACCACTCTTAGTGAGTGTATGATCTAAAAGATAAGAGCAAGAAGTCGCCACGCGTTTGTCAGCTTTTATCGAAGCACCCAGCTGTGCCAGAAGGATAATCGACCAAACTGTGCCTGTATACTTCGGGTAATAGCCGGAGCCTGGCTGCACCCAATAACCTTCCTCACTCATCTTGTCGAGGATTACAGAAATTTGACCTCGTAAATACGCCTGCTGTCTGGCAATTGCCAATTCTTGCGGATTGGTTTTTACTAAATCGCGCAGCGCAAGATATCTGACACCAGCATCTTCTGGTTCCAGTAACCATTGAATCACCTTTGACTGAGTTTGTTTTTCCATTTTCATGACTTTATCATGACGAGCATCATCTTGAATTGTTTAGTTGCTTTCAGAGCATGCGGTTTATTTGCTGGCATGATGATCATATCACCATCTGTTAAATTGAAAGGTTTTCCAGATATTTTGATTTCCGCTTCGCCATCAAAAACATAAACCAGGGCATCATATGGGGCGCTGTGTTCACTCAGTCCTTGCCCCGCCGCAAATGAGAAAAGAGTTACGGTTCCAGCTGTTTTATCGACAAGTGTGCGGCTAACAACAGAACCAGCTTGATAGCCGACCATATCAGCGGCTCGTAATACTTGGGCTAACTCAGGCTTTTGCTGTTTATCGTTGGGCGTCATATGTCTTCTCCACGTTGTTAATTTTAAACCAGCAAGACCTTATTAGGCTGAATTTGGATACAAACTATTCTGAAAGGTACCGGATTAAAACACGGTACCTTTCAGAATAGTAATGTTTCAGAAGACTAATTATGGAACCATTATTTTGCAGCGAGTTGAGAAGTACAATTCGGGCAGCGAGTTGCGTTTAAATTAATTGACGTCTTGCAGAAGGGACATTCTTTTGTGGTTGGGGCTGCAGCCGGTTGTGCTGCTTTTTGGCGGGCACTCATCTGGGCGATAGGACGTACAATGAAGAAAAAGACAACGAAGGCAATAATCAGGAAGGTGATGATCGTGTTGATAAATGAACCGTAATTCAGCGTAACCGCGCCAGCAGTTTGTGCTGCAGCTAACGAATCGTAGGGGCCTACAGGGACACCTTGTTTAAGAATGGCATGTAAATTACCAAAGTCAATTTTACCCATGGCCAGACCTATTGGCGGCATTATGACATCTTTGACCAGTGACGATACGATGGTGCCGAAAGCTGCACCGATAATAATACCCACAGCCATGTCAACCACGTTACCGCGCATAATGAATGCCTTAAAATCCTTAAGCATGTTACCCCCTTTTCTTTTTGTCTCTAAAGCAATTTCGTTTCGCACTATACAACGTTTCGCTGCGAGTGTCAATGATTTGACCGCGTGCCTGTTTTCTCATATAATTGAGAATGTAACATAGTTTCAAATGTTTCTGCAAAAGCTTTCCCTCACAAGTGCTTCACGAACTGAACACTTTTCAATTTAAGGATATTTCAATGCAAATAAACGTTGCGCAATTATTAAAATCAGAACAAGGTGCTACACGGATAATCCACCTGGATGACGTGTTTCAAGATGAAACTGGCTTAATTCCCGTGCATGGCGAGCTAAAACTTACGTTAATTAACCATCGTATTCTTGTCCAGGGACGAGTTTGCATCGAAGTTGAATTAGCATGCAGTCGATGCTTGAAACCATTCAAATGCAGTATTCCTCTTGATATCGAAGAAGAATACTATCCAACGATAGATGTTAATACCGGATCCAAGTTGTCTTCACCAGAAGAAACAGGGGCATTTAAGATCGATGAGCATCATATTCTTGACTTAACAGAGGCAATCAGGCAGTATAAAGTAATGGCGCTTCCGATGAAGCCGTTGTGCGATGAGGAATGTGCCGGGATATGTCCTACTTGCGGAAAAAATCTTAATGAAGAAAAATGTGATTGTCCTTCGAGTGAAATAGACACGCGGTGGGCGGAACTGCTGAAACTCAAAAACAAAGGAAGAAAATAAGATGACACCACTACCCAAGCGAAAATATGCCAAAGCGAGACAGGGGCAGCGACGCGCGCATCTCGGGCTTATAGCACCGGTATTAATAGACTGTCCACAATGTCACAGTCCAAAGCTTCCGCACCGTGTTTGCCCCACTTGCGGCAGTTATGCTGGTCGGGAAGTAATCCAAATCAAAACCCCAAAAGCTAAGAAAGCTTCATAAAAGATTTCAGGCAGGTGAACTATGCTCAGGACCGCCATTTGTGAGCTGTTGGGCATCGAGCACCCCGTATTTCAAGGAGGTATGGCACATATCGCTACCTCCGAATTAGTATCGGCAGTATCCAACGCCGGTGGACTGGGCATAATCGGATGCGGATATTATGGACCGGATTGGGTCAGAAACCAGATAAGACTGACTAAACAAAAAACGCAGAGACCATTCGGTATTAATGTTCCTTTGACCTCACCTCATGTTAGCGAGGTTATAAAAGTTATCCTACAAGAGGGCGTACCGATTATCACCACCGGTACCGCCAGTCCCAAACCTTACATGCACCAGCTGAAACTTGCCGGCATGAAAGTCATCCCTGTTATCGCGACAGTGACTGCTGCGCGCGATGTTGAGGAAGCCGGCGCTGATGCCGTAGTTGCCGAGGGGATGGAGTCGGGCGGACATATCGGTGAGACCACT
>CAYHBE010000066.1:0-4259 GCA_964354765.1 uncultured Dehalococcoidales bacterium
GCGAAAGATTGAAATTGATACATTGGTCTGCAACATCGGGATACCTATCATTTATCTCTCTGAAAGTCATCCCTTCGCACAAGCCGTAATTCATCTCTCTCAGCTCAGGGCATGGGATAACTCCTATACCCCTTCCTTCGGTGATAATTGCAGCTGTGGTTATGGTACGCGCAAGATCACTGGCATATACACCGTCTATTTTTTCATCTTTTAGATAATCGCGCAGGCATTGTATCTGCTGTCGGCCAGCTGCACTCAAATCAATATCGCTGTGTCCCATAAACCGGTGACTGGTATTGAAATCGGTATCACCATGACGCACCAGAAGAAGCCGCATTGGTCACCTCTCTATAGTAAAGTGGATTGCTTACAATGCTAACGTAAGCACCATTCATAGTCAAGCTAATTTTGCTGTCATCAACTTTAAATACAAGTTGACGCGTGCTCAATACCATGTTAGAGTACAAAGCATACTCCATCTCAATTGAACCGTTTTTTCTTGATGACTTATTCAACTTTCCTGCATAAGAATTAAATCAGGAAAGTTATTTTATATAAGTTACGTGAAAATCAATACAATAGACAGTGGGTGAAAGGTTACAGTATTGAAACGAGATTTTAACAAACTTAATGGGCAAAATTTTGACTTGATCATAGTTGGCGGAGGAATTATCGGGGCGGGGATCGCCAGGGATGCCACACTCCGAGGTTTTAATACGCTGCTTGTTGAAAAAGAGGACTTTGCCTACGGGACTACATCCCGATCGACCAGATTGATTCACGGAGGTTTGCGTTACCTGCGGACGATGCAATTTAAACTTGTCAGGAATGACCTGATAGAAAGAAAAATTCTTCTGAATATCGCTCCCCACCTGGTACACCAACTGAAGTTTATAATCCCTTCACTACGCTCCGAACCTTTTTACAGGTATACACTGCCCATCGGCTTGACACTTTATGACATCATGGCAACCGGCTATACTCTACACCGCTGGAAACATCTTTCATTGAAAGATACTTTAAAACGGGATCCTTGCCTGACCGGAGTCGATGGTTTGACCGGCTCACTCGTCTATTCCGACTGCCAGGCTGAATTCATGGAAAGATTATGTATCGATAACGTACTTGCAGCTGCCGATAGAGGTGCCACTATCTTGAATCACTGTGCTGCTACCGAACTGGAATTGAAAGGCGACAAAGTTTCCGGCATTCGTATTAAAGATGTTCTTAACGGCGAAGAATATGAAGCCCAAGGACGCATCGTCATCAATGCCGGAGGACATTGGGCTGACATGGTCTGGAACGAATTTTACGTCAGGAGCAACTATAAGTTGCGCAGGACAAAGGGAATTCATGTTTTCACAAAAAAGGTCTCAGAAAATGCCCTCGTATTATTCGCTAAAAGTGACGGCCGTTTATTTTTCGTCGTGCCCTGGGGAGAATATTCCCTTGTTGGTACCACAGATACAGATTATAACGGCGACCCGGATGCTGCGTATGCCACAGCTTCAGATGTCAACTACCTGGTAACAGAAATGCAGCACTACTTCCCGCATTTTACTGAAAACGATATTTATTACGCTATCGCCGGACTGCGTCCGTTGGTGGCTGCAGAGAACAAAGCTGCGTCCAATACATCTCGTGCTCACAAATTGGTCGACCACGACCCTGAAAATGGTATTAAAGGTTTTATCACGGTATTGGGTGGCAAGATAACAGCATATCGAGGGATCGCTGAAGAAGCAATCGACCTTGTCTGTAAAAAATTCAATAAGCCGGTAAAATGCACAACAGCTCAAACTCCTCTGCAAGGACTGCCGGAAGTAAAAACCCTTGATATCGAAACAGCCGCCCGTCAGTATGATATCCCAAGACATACGGTAAATCACCTGGTCAATGTCTACGGCGCTCGTTTCCCAGAAGTACTCAAGTACGTTGGAATGAATAAATTGCTTGGGAAACCGATAGCCGATGGAACTCCTGACATTATTGCCCAGATTCAATATGCTGTTGACGAGGAATCGGCTATGACTTTGAACGATTTTATGCTGCGCCGTACAAACATCGGCTGGAGTCCAATGCAGGGACGTGATGCCATTGAAACAGTTTCCAACAATTTAGGACTGCTCCTCGGTTGGAGTGTCTGGGAACGTCAAAAACAGGTTGATAAGTACCGGGACTTTTTAAACCTGTGCCAGCGTTTCAGAACAGAACCTTCCCAGGGTACGCAGCTTACGCCGCATTAAAAAACGTTAATTCTCTTTTATATTATGTAAATTTAGGAGTATAAAATGAAACGTTCAGAAGGTAATTTTAAGGGTTGGAAAGACTTCAATATTTATTATCAATACTGGCGGCCGGACAGCAAACAAAAAGCAGTCTTGCTCGTGGCACATGGATTTGCAGAGCACAGCGGACGCTACGGAAACCTTGTTAATTATTTTGTACCTAAGGGATTCGCAGTCTGGGCACTCGACCACAGAGGACATGGAAGATCAGATGGCGAGCGCGTCCAGGTAGAACACTTTACAGATTACCTGAAAGACCTCAAGACATTTTTCGATATTGTCCGTAAACAAAATCCAAAAGACAAAATCTTTCTTATCGGGCACAGCATGGGTTCGATGATTGCCCTGGCTTATACGGCTCAATATCAACATGAGCTTGCAGGACTGGTTACTTCGGGTGGAGGACTAGCAAGACCAGGTGAACCGCCACCTCCTCCCCGCCCTTCCGGTCAACCGCTGCCGACTGCTTTCCTGAGTCGGGATCCGGCTGTTATTAAAGCTTATGAGAATGACCCGCTGGTTTACCGGGGACCGTTACCACAGCGTTCGGCGATGACGGATATGAGGACAACTTTGCCCGAACTGGTACCGCAGATAAAGCTGCCAACCCTCATAATGGCAGGTAATGGTGGGACTGATGGCGCCCGCAGCCGCGTTTTGTATGAATATATAGGTGCCAAAGATAAGACACTTAAGCTCTATGAAGGTTTGCTCCACGAAATCTTCAATGAGCCGGAGCACCTCACGGTGATGGCTGATCTAGAAGATTGGTTAAAAAAGTACGAATAGGAATTGGCCAACAGTAGTTAGTTAACGGGAGCTTACCTTAATCTCAGCCAGATCTCGTTCTGCCGCAATATACCCGAACGCAGATGTAGCCCGTCCCTTTAGAATACGCTCAAATATCTCGATTGCCCGAGGGATATTTCCATTGTATAAATACCAGTTCCCTACTCCGTAACCTTGTGTCGCATAAATAGTCTCTAAGTTGTGTATTTCCTGGTTACCTTTATCCGGATTAAGTAACGATTCAGGTTGGAGTTCGCCGCGGTACATCTGAAGTCGCTTGTAGTATGATGGACCTTCCACGAACTGCTCGTCTTTTAATCCATATGGAACAAGTTTAAGAAGATCCACAGCCTTGTCAGTTTTTCCACTTCGCCTGAGGGACATATAGTGCCAATCAAGGCAAGCTGTCAGGTTATTATAATCGTCGGGGATAATCCATCGACGGCAAAGATTAAAAGCTTCGGCCGCTTGTTCCCATTTGCGGAGTAAATAATTCGCCAATCCAAGATGATAATAAACATTGAATTGAATACTAGCGGGTGGGACCGGCAGTTCGTTCTCTGGACCATCTGGTTCAATCCAAAGAGCCATACCTTGAATCAGCTTTTCAGCTCGGAGAAGGTCGGCAAGACCCTCAATAAATCGCCGTGTCGAGATGTACCGGTGACCGCGCTGCCTGAGTAACTCGAAGGAATCAGGATATCTTACTAAACCTTGACTGAAAACAGCAATAGCATCATCGTATTGATATCGGAATCCAAGCAACCGACCATACCACACAGTACTCGCCAGAGTTGGAGATTGTTCATAATTCCGCCGGGCAGCTAATAGAGTCTTATTGAAACGTTCTCGAGCGCTGCCATCAGTCATTACTTACCTCCCTTGTTATGCCTTTAAAAGAAATGATCTGGATTTCGTGTTCAATTTCATCCGAATTATAGTTGAGAACTTCGAGTACCGCAATCGTTTAGCCAAATGTCACATTATTGTTCCGACCTTTCTCCAAATTTTATTACTTTTTTACCCCTTTGTTTTCACAATATGGATTAACTATCTATCATATATGGGACGAAGAGGATGGTAGTTCAATCCAACAAAATCTCTATCGCTGCAAAGAAGAAAGAGAATAAAAAGTAGCCTGAGCATTAACTCAGGATTTGGATGGTGAGGTGGAAGTGGGAG
>CAYHBE010000066.1:4359-7440 GCA_964354765.1 uncultured Dehalococcoidales bacterium
AGCAATACTCACAGGAATAACTTTTTTATCTAATCCGTCAGCAGCAGCCATTGCGAGAGCCAATGGTCAGGCTGAAGCAAACAGGATCGTAGACGCTAGTCTGATCGAAAATGTATTGCGATATTACTTCATCGATAAACTTGGCTCCGATGTTAAGGTCTGGGTAGTTCCGGACAACCAAACATTTACTATATCTCCATAATAAGCAAGTTAATAGATTGTATGTCACTATTTCTAGAAAATTCATTCCTATCGATGTAGGAACTATCAAACCAGAAAAGGACTTTGTGCTTCAGTCCGCCGACGATATTCCTTTCTGTGTTAGATATACTCTCGGAAGGAGAAAAGGTGGCAGATGCGGGGTTTAGGAAGGTACCGTTCCAGACGCTTTTAGCCTCAAATAAGGCATTATTGTTCACAATGAGCTATACCGTTTTGAGACTATCCATTTTCTTACTTTCAAAAAAGCGTTACCATTTTCGTGACCGTCTTCAGACAAAGAAAAAGGGACGGTGTTGAGCCGTCCCTTACCTGCATACCAGCATACCAATAACTTTATTGACTGTAAAGCGCTATGTTTATTTATTAGTCATCTTTTGTTTTAGCTCTACATCTTGCCACCTGTATTTAAGGTAGGAAGGATAGTTGTAGTATCCAACTTGGAGTTCTCCATTCCAATTCTTTACCCAAGGCCACCATACAACATATGAATAAGGAGTTGGTTTGGGTAGAGCCCAACATTGTTCGATGGCGTATGGCATTAATTCAGCATTAATTTGTGCTACTTTATCTTCGTCTATACCAAAATATTCAATTATTTTATTGTATGCCTCCACCACAACTGGATCATTGACATAGCTTCCGTTATACTGACTCGTCCCATTGAAGTTAATAAACCTGTTCCAAACACCAGCGTTGGGAACATATAATAGTTCATTGGCATTGTAGTTCTTGGATACCATTCTACCCATCCAAATTGCATATTCCTTTGCGTCCATTGTTATATTAATACCAACTTTTGACCACATCTCCTTGATGACAGAGAGATAATCGACCTGAGTTGGAGTGTTATAACATATAACGTTCACATTCAGAGTTGGATAACCGGCAGCTGTGAGCATTTCCTTAGCCTTTGTTGGATTGTATTTGAATAGATCCTGAACATTCGCAGGCAGCTTTTCCATGGGGACATAGGCACCAGCAGACTCCTTGGCGTAAGCTATAGGCCAGTTCAGGATAACAGCTCTGCCATCATAGAATTCATCCTTAATTTTGTTGAAATCAGTGGCATAGTAGAGAGCCTGGCGCACTTCTTTTTTGCTAAATGGCGACTCGGGTTTGTCAGTCCTCATGTACATAACATATGCCGTGTCACTGGTGTACATCATGGAGTTGATATCGGGATTCTGGAGGAATTCCTTGACATCATCATATTCAGCACCCACACCGTCTATTTTGCCTGTGCGGAATGCCGCCATACGGGTAGAGGCATCGCGTATTATTAGTAACTTGATACCATCGAGGTAAGGGAGCTTATCCCCTTTGCCTGGACCTATTGGATTTGTTTCCCAGAAATTGCTGTTTTTAATCAAGGTAACCGAACCATTCGACACAAAATCTGTCATTATAAATGCCCCTGTTCCAATACTGTTCCGCCAATCATTCATGTCCCCAAATTTTTCCACAGCATCTTTAGGGTAAATCATGGTATTGTCCGGGAACATAGTAAGTAAAGTAGCCCATTCACCCAATGGACATTCAAATGTCACAGTACGGGTTGTGGCGTCACTTGTTATTTTCACCGTCTTACATAGGTTAGGATATGATTTCATCATATAAGACCCAGGGGTAGTACAAGTCCTCATAATGGAATACTCGATATCATCGACACTTAATTCTCTACCGTTAGTAGGTGGCTTATTGTGCCAGAAAACTCCATCACGGATATGGAAAATGATTTTACCTTTCTCAGGGATCTGCCAGCTATCTGCGAGGCTGCCAGTCTTGAGTTTCATATGGTTGATGCCACCAAGAATAAAATTAGCTTCACCCGTGCCAGCCGGACCCTTGGTCCAATCACCTTGCAATAGCTCTTCATTAGTCAGGTGAAGACTAGGAGTATAGGCTTGCAAGGTAACCAGGTCGTCAAAAGCAGCTATATCAGAGGCCAAAGAGAGGATTGCAATGCCACCGTATCGTGGTTTTTCTTCACGGGTTGTATCTTTAGGTTTCGTCACTTCTGGTATAGGATTGGTAGAAACTGATGTAACAACCGTTGTTTTCTCTTCTTCCGTTGTGGTTGTTCCTGTACTATTGCATGACATTAGAACCATTGCCACTCCAACTAAAGTTGTGAGAGCAATCCATATTAACTTTTTTTTCACTCTTACCCCTTTTTTAAGACAATAGATTTAAAAAATAAAATATGGCATCTGTTTATTGTATCTTTCACCTCCCGCAATAATCTGGAAATCCCCTAACTTCAAATTCAATTATTGTTAAAAAAACGCAAACAAAAACCTGCAAAAATACTTGTCTGTTGTTGGAATAAAGAATTTCGTCTTAAACGAAAATCGCTCGGGAGTATGCTATTATTATTTTCACAATTTGTCAAGTTGCATAAGAAGAAAAATATAAATGTGATTTGACAAATTTTCAAGGGATTATGTGTACTTAATGTTTTTACAGTAACGTGTTTGCGTAAATATTTCACGGAGAAACTTGGTCATAATTGAATCAGCACAATACTAGCTTTGGCACCACTTATGCAGTGAACGCAACGTAAGCGGTAGAGGGTCCGTTAGTAATTCGTTAGTAAAAAGGTTGAGGCTAAATTCGCACAATATCGATAAATACGTGATCATTTTAGGGACTATTTTGAAATAAATCAGGGACGGTGTTGAACCGTCCCTTAACATTACGAAACCTATTCAGTTCCCGTATCCGGTTGCTTTAGATATTTAGTTCAAAACTTCTAAGCACTTACCTTTGCTATTTGGTGGTCACTTTTTCCGCAACTTTACGGGCGCGGGCTTCTCTAACCACCTGGACCACTCCACCGAGGTTCAAATACCAGACGAA
>CAYHBE010000067.1:0-7399 GCA_964354765.1 uncultured Dehalococcoidales bacterium
ACAGTACTCAATAATTATCTTTTGCTTGATAATAATTCACTTTCGCACGCCGACTACGATAAGTATGTGAAAAACTACCCGCAGCTGGCAACCACTGATATTTACAAGTTGAACACCAGTGACAAGACTCAAATCTCTAACCTCGATTCAATATTCGGTACATATATTCCTATCGTAGCCACAATTGAAGCGAATGGTCTCCCCGATATTCAAGGAGCGCCTCCTGTACCTCCGGGCACAGACCCCTTTACGATTATTGCGAAGCTTACTCCTCAGCAAATGGAATCGGTCCGCAGCCTGATAACAGAACAACTCAACACTCTGCCCCAGACAATGCTGAAGCAATTCTCGACCGCGTACATATCCGCTGAATACAAGGTACTCGGTATGAATGTCAATAGCATTCAAGTTAGCTACATGATCAACATCGGCATGTATATGTTATTGTTAACAATTGCCAGCGCAGCCTGTTCTGTAACGGTAGGTTATTTCTCTGCTCGTATTGCGGGCGGAGTTGGACGTGATCTAAGGCGCAAACTATTCCTGCGAGTCGAAAACTTCTCCAACACTGAGTTCGACAAGTTCTCCACATCATCGCTTATCACACGCTCGACCAATGATGTCACGCAGATTCAGATGCTGATGATTATGTTGTTCCGCACCGTGTTTTACGCCCCAATCCTGGGAGCTGGCGGTATCCTCAAGGTGGTTGGCGCTGACGAATCGATGCTGTGGATAATAGGCGCTGCGTTGGGAATCATACTTACCACGATCGGGGTGATGTTCTTTGTAGCATTACCCAAGTTTGACTCGATGCAGAAGCTGGTTGACAAACTAAACCTGGTGACACGTGAAATCATCAGCGGGCTTATGGTTATCCGGGCGTTCAATACACAGAAACACGAAGAAACGAAATTCGATGCTGCGAATACCGATCTAACTAATATCAGCCTCTTTGTTAACCGCGTTATGGTCTTTATGATGCCTTTTATGATGCTAATGATGAACGGCGTGATGCTGCTCATCGTCTGGGTAGGGGCATACCAGGTGGATGCAGGTAAAATGCAGGTCGGCGATATTATGGCTTTCACTCAATACGCCATGCAGATCATTATGTCTTTCCTGATGATCTCGATTATGTTTGTTATGGTGCCTCGTGCCAGCGTCTCCGGACAGCGTATCGCTGAAGTACTCGATACGGAACCGATAATTAAAGATCCCTCCCAACCTGCCAGGTATAACGGAGAGGTCAAAGGTCTGGTGGATTTTAAAGGCGTCTCATTCCGATACCCGGGTGCGGAAGAGTTTGTACTCAAGAATATCAGCTTTACAGCGAAATCCGGTCGGACTACAGCCTTTATAGGCAGTACCGGCAGCGGTAAATCAACACTCGTTAACCTCATACCAAGATTCTACGATGCAAGCGAGGGTAAAGTCATCGTTGACGGATTTGATGTGAAAAACGTCGCTCAGCATGACCTGCGAGAAAAGATCGGCTACGTATCGCAGAAAGCTGTCTTATTTTCCGGTACGATTGAGAGTAACATCCGCTACGCCAATGAGAATGCTTCCGAGAGCGAGTTGGCTCAATTTGCAGAAACAGCCCAGGCGACGGACATCATTAATACAAGCGAACAGGGCTTCCAAACCATAGTTGCACAGGGAGGTATGAATTTATCCGGCGGACAAAAACAGAGGCTTGCTATCGCTCGAGCCCTGGCTAAAAAACCAGAAATATATATCTTCGATGATGCCTTTTCGGCGCTGGACTATAAGACAGATTCGATGCTGCGGAGAGCACTTAAAAAGGATGCCAATAACGCAACAGTTCTTATCGTTACTCAGCGTGTCAGTACCGCGATGAGTGCAGACCAAATAGTTGTATTGGATGACGGAGAGATCGCAGGTATTGGCTCACACAAAGAATTAATGGACGGATGCGATGTCTATCGGGAGATTGCGCTCTCCCAGCTTTCCAGAGAGGAACTCGTATTATGACCGTAAAAAACGGCTCGCAAAAACAAGCTCCGCCCGCCGGTGTGTTTCCCGGTCGGGGTCCCATGGGACACGGCCCGATGGGCGGCGGTCCTGGCGGGATGCCGGTATTTGAAAAAGCAAAAAGTTTCAAAAAGACGCTGCGAACTTTTTTGGGGTATCTGAAACCGTTTCGTCTTTCACTTGTATTCGTCCTTATTTTTGCAGTCGCAAGTACGGTATTTGCCATTATTGGGCCCAAGCTACTTGGTAATGCCACTACCAGGCTGTTCGAAGGTGTGATTGCTAAAGCGATGCACGTACCCGGTGCAGCGATTGATTTTAACTATGTAAGTCGGATAGCGATCCTTCTGATTGGTTTATACCTGTTGAGTGCTTTGTTTAACTACATTCAAGGCTACATCATGTCCAGTATCGCAATGAAGATAACCTATAAATTCCGAAGAGGGATCGCCGAGAAAATAAACCACATGCCCCTCAAGTACTTCGACAGTCATCCTCACGGCGATATATTGAGCCGTGTTACTAATGATGTTGACACAATCAGCAACACGCTCACCCAGAATCTTTCGCAAATTGTAACCTCGGTTACCACAATTATCGGTGTACTCGTAATGATGCTGACTATCAGCTGGATGATGACGCTGGTCGCATTATTAATCATCCCGCTATCCATGGTACTTACTACAATGGTAGTAAAATCGTCACAGAAACAGTTTGTTAGACAGCAGAGATATCTTGGCGGTATTAACGGACATGTTGAAGAGATGTACAGCGGACACGCTGTGATGAAAGCATTCAACGGAGAAGAGAAGTCTATAGAGCAGTTCGACAAAATCAATGACAAGCTTTATGTCGCTTCCTGGAAATCACAATTCCTGGCTGGAATGATGATGCCGATCATGACTTTCGTAGGAAACCTTTCGTATGTCGGCGTGAGTATCCTTGGCGGATACCTGGCAGTCAGGGGAACAATCGGCGTGGGCGATATCCTTGCCTTCATCCAGTACGTACGCTCATTCACCATGCCCATCACACAGACAGCCACAATTGCTAACGTACTGCAGTCAACCATGGCGGCAGCAGAACGCGTGTTTGAGTTCATCAATGAGGAAGAGGAAGTGCCCGAACCAGAAAAACCCGCGGTACTTGGTCAGGTCACCGGTAATGTCGCTTTCCACAATGTCCGGTTTGGTTATTTGCCAGGAAAAACGATCATCCATAACTTCTCGGCTGAAATTCATCCCGGCCAGAAAATAGCCATCGTTGGACCGACCGGGGCCGGAAAAACCACCATTGTGAAATTACTCATGCGGTTCTATGATATTGAATCCGGCTCGATCACTATTGATGACATCGATATCCGCCAGATGCAGCGCAGTAACCTTCGCGATTTGTTCGGTGTTGTACTCCAGGATACATGGCTGTTTAACGGTACCGTTCGTGAAAACATAAGGTACGGTAATTTGAGTGCGAACGACGAACAAGTTATCCAGGCTGCCAGGATGGCATACGTAGACCGCTTTGTGCGTACCCAGTCGCAAGGTTATGACCTGGAGATAAATGAAGAGTCCAGCAATATTTCGCAAGGCCAGAAACAGCTCCTAACAATCGCCCGTGCTTTCCTTTCCGACCCTAAAATTCTCATTCTCGACGAAGCAACCAGCTCCGTGGATACCAGGACAGAAGTATTAATCCAGCACGCTATGGCTCGGCTCATGAAAGATAGAACCAGCTTCATTATCGCTCACCGCCTGTCAACAATACGCGATGCCGATTCTATTCTCGTGATGAACGACGGCGATATTGTTGAGCAGGGGACGCACGATGAACTACTGGCTGCTAAAGGATTTTACGCAGCGCTATATCACAGCCAGTTCGAGACTGGAGTATCGGAACCCGCAATTGTGCGCGCGAATCTCCCCGGACCAACTGCACCCATGGGTTAAAAATCGATTCGACGGATTCCTAACCCGGTAAAATTGGAGACCGTGAAAAAACCATATTGAGTTTTTCTTTTTTTGCCCGGATCTAATTATTCTTCGCTCCCTGGGAAATCCATTGCTGTATCGAGTTAATCGAGTCTTGAGATAATGGCGAGGTTTCAAACGTCATCAGCGCACCGCTGCCGCCAACTTGAGACTGAGTCCCCAGGATTTTATTTATTAAATAACTCTGTTCAGGATGCCCGGGTACAACCCTCATCAAGGGGCTTTGTGTACTCTTAATATTTACTAAGTTACCGTAGGCTGAGTTAGCCTGCAGGTTCAGTCTAGCAGGAGGCTGGCTGCCCTGGTGACATACAGCACAACTCTGGTCAATAATTGGCTGTACATCATTGGACAAGTTTATTTCCGTTGTATTTCCGGAATTATTGTTTGAAATGTCTGAGGGGTTGGTTGAACAAGCGTTTATACTACCAGCCGATATTAATATCACTGCTAAAAATGCAATAAACAATCTTTGCATTTATTAAACACCTCTTTATCCAATTCATTTACCATTTTCAAGGTGGTATTCTAAACTTACTTTCGTATAAAAGTCATAAAATACACTGCGAAACTGTTACAATCTTGTGACATTTAGATCCGCTCCAACCGACTTATTTATGCTATAAATAACCCATAATTTTACTTGACATCGCCCGTTACAAGACCTACACTATGGTGTAGAACACGTGTTCTTGAGCATAGGTGGAATCGTGCTTGAAAGATTGAACTACCTGGCTTCAGCTGCTCAATTTGATCTGTGCGGAAATTGCGGGTCTCCATCCAGATCTCCGATCGATTTCATTTACCGGGCAGACCTTCCTAACGGCGGCTCGGTGCCTGTTTTAAAGGTGTTGCTTACAAACGTATGTGTCAACGACTGCGCTTATTGCATTAATCAAGTCGGGCGTGATATTCCGAGGTGCTCTTTTCAACCGGAAGAACTCGCCCGGACATTTATCGACCTGCATTCTAAAGGGATCGCCCAAGGATTATTTCTTAGTTCAGCAATTGGGATCGATGCGACTCGAACGCAAGAATCGATGATAAATGTAGTTGAGATCCTTCGGCGCCGTTATAGCTTCAAAGGATATATTCATCTTAAGATCCTGCCTGGAGCCCATTTTGATTCTATCGAAGCAGCCTGTAAACTGGCTAGCCGTGTTTCTATAAATATCGAAGCGCCCACCGCTCAGCACCTTGCTGTTCTCAGCAGTAAAAAAGACCTGCAGCACGACATTTTGGACAGGATGCGTTTTCTTAAACGTCTGAGTGCTCAAGATGGAGGCTTAGCACCGTCAGGTCAAACGACTCAATTCGTGGTTGGCGCCGCGGGTGAAAGAGACATCGATATCTTGAGTACAACTGAATATTTGTATAGCGAAATCGGTCTGAGGCGGACCTATTTCAGCGCTTTCCAACCGGTTCAAGATTCCCGACTGGAACATATCACCCCAACTCCTCCAATGCGCGAACACCGACTGTACCAGGCTGATTGGCTGCTCAGGGTTTACAGATTTTCGCCACACGAAGTTAATTTAGCGGCGGGAATGGACGGTAATCTATCGCTTATAAAAGATCCCAAGATTATCATCGCTCAAAAGCAGCCCTGGCTTTTCCCGGTTGACGTGAATACCGCGCGATACGAAGAACTTTTGCGAGTTCCCGGCATTGGACCAATCTCGGCAAAGAGGATTGTGCAGACTCGGAAGGTCGGCAGCATAACGTCCTTGCAGCAGCTGAAAAAAATGAAAATTTCTACAAAATGGGCACTGCCTTTTATATGGTTTAAAAGTATGCTCAGAGAAGAAAGACAAGCGCAGCTGCCACTTAATATTGACGAAAGAGTAGACCTCGTTCCTGCGATTTCAACCGGATCCTTACAATTTGCCTCTCCAACCAGTGACCATTAATCTCTATGCTTTTTGTATTGTTTATTACACAATCGGCCGTTTTATATTCTATTTGATAATCTATCTTCTTTTGAGAACTGTAATTGTGTTATCATTGGAAACCAAATAATTTAAATCACCTTGAAGCTTCGATAAAAGGAAAAAAAGTATGAGTCAAGCGAAAGAAACAATTGTAAACACAGATGCAGGTAAAATTGAAGGCTATGAGCAGCGCGGACTTTGTGTATTCAAAGGTATTCCATTTGCTGCTCCACCGGTTGGTAGACGACGCTGGATGCCTCCCTCACCAGTGGAACCATGGAGCGGCGTGCGTTCCGCAAAGGCGTCAGCTCCTATCGCACCACAGAATATCGGTGCGAGCGTTTTCGCTACTGCGGATCAACCTGTCGAGCGTGAACCACAGAACGAGGATTGCCTTTACCTCAATGTTTGGGCGCCTGGACTGGATGATAAGCGCCGCCCGGTATTATTTTGGATTCATGGAGGTGGTTTCACTGGCGGTTCCGGGTCATCCGGAGCCTACAAAGGAAGCCGTCTGGCTTCTCGAGGAGATGTCGTAGTAGTAACCACCAACTATCGACTTGGAGCGCTTGGGTTTTTAAACATGAACGAAGTGACCCATGGGCAAATCCCCTCAACTGGTAACGAAGGATTGTTAGACCAGGCTGCTGCTCTTGAATGGGTACACCGGAATATTGCCTCTTTTGGAGGTGATCCCGATAATGTAACTATATTTGGTGAATCAGCAGGCGGGAT
The DNA here is from genome assembly GCA_964354765.1 of uncultured Dehalococcoidales bacterium. Lineage (GTDB taxonomy): Bacteria > Chloroflexota > Dehalococcoidia > Dehalococcoidales > Fen-1064 > JAURWL01. The sequence continues at coordinate 6,653 of CAYHBE010000067.1, forward strand.
GAGCGTTGGCTGCCAATTAGCGTTCCCACGATCAAGAGGATTATTCCGACGGGCGATCCTTCAAAGCGGTGCTGCGAATAGTACTCGAACTCCTCAAAAAGCTGCAGTAGTAGCCGAACAGTTGCTTGGCATTCTGAAGATAAAACCGACCGATGTGGATGCTCTTCATTCGCTACTTGTGGAACGTTTGCTTGCTGCGCAGCAGGAGTTGGGACCAAGATTAAGGAAATTAGGGATATTACCAGACCTGGCTCTTCAGCCGGTGATCGACGGTACCGTGTTACCATTACCCCCAATCAATGCCATACGGAATGGTGCAGCAAAAGCAATACCTGTCATAGTTGGCACTAATCTGGATGAATGGAAGATTATGAACGCCATGAATCCTGAAATACAAAAACTCGACGAGGCAAGCTTACTGAGGCGTGTACAAAATGTTCTGCCTTCGCAGGATGCCCGTACGCTGGTCGATACCTACCGTAAATCTTTAGCCAGTCGTGGCGTGACAAACCAACCCTCGGACATATTTTCTGCAATCGAGACTGCCCAAAAATTTAGAATACCAGCCATACGGCTGGCGGAAGCTCAAGTAAAACAAGGACAATCTGCTTTCAGTTACCTGTTCACCTGGGCTCCTTCAGCGTTGGGTGCGTATCATGCGCTGGAACTTGGTTTCTTATTTGGTAATTACGGCGAAGGGTATGGAGGTTCGGGACCAGCTGCCGATGCGGTTTCGAAGAATATCCA
>CAYHBE010000068.1:0-7266 GCA_964354765.1 uncultured Dehalococcoidales bacterium
GAGCCTAAAGTTGCGGTGCGGGTACCAGCCGAACGGCGTGTTGAAGGCAGAGGTGCAGGTACCCAGGTAAAGCTGTTCCCTGCTAACCGCCCGATAACCGTCCGTCATTTGTTAACTCATACTGCCGGATTCGGCTATGTGCCCAGCGGCATCAGCTCTGAAGAATGGGCGAAAGTAACTGAAAAACAGAGATCCGATGAGACTATCGGGGATTTTGTGAAACGGTATGCAAAAGTACCTCTCGATCATCAGCCGGGCGAAGCCTGGGACTATTCAAGGGCAACCTGTGTGGTCGGGCATCTGGTTGAAATTATTTCCGGCATGCCTCTCGACGTATTCTTCCGTGAGAATATTTTTAAACCGCTTAATATGCCTGATACCCATTTCTATCTACCTGTAAATAAGTTAGACCGATTTGCAGCATGCTATACGCCGGACAAGGATTTTAAAATCAAGCTCAATGATACTCCGACTACAAAAAGCCGTTTTGTCATGGAACCGCATACATATTTTATTGGATCAGGCGGGCTTGTTTCGACAATTAGCGATTACTTCCGGTTTTACCAGATGACCTTGAATGGGGGTGAGCTTGACGGAGCGCGAATATTGAGCCGTAAGACAATTGAAATGATGACAACCATTCAAACCGGTGACCTTCCGATATGGCTGCCGGGACCGTGGTCTGGCTTTGGTCTGGGATTTGGCATTGTTAGAAACACCGAACACGTTAATACCCTCACTAGTCAGCACCAGGGTCCTTCACTCTGGTCGGTGGGAAGCTACTCATGGGGAGGTGCCTTTTGCACATTCCCGTGGGCTGATCCAAGGGAAAAATTGATCGGCATTATGATGACACAGGTAGGACCATATGGACATCTAAACATACGGCAGGAGTATGTAAATCTGGTCAACCAGTCAATTATTGACTGACAATTTTCACGGATTACGAAGTAAGATGTTAGGACAATTGACAACGATCAGGCGAGAATCATGGGAAAAAACCTGACAGTGGTGGTAGGCGGAGGTGCGGCTGGTATTTTTGCGGCTATAAGCAAGGGTCGCAGCGGTGAGCCTGTTATCATCTGTGAAAAGACACAACAAATCGGTAGAAAAATACTGGCATCGGGCAGCGGAAGATGCAATCTTCTAAATGACGATTTCAACGAAAAATTTTATAATCCACCCGCCAGACCCCTGATAAAATCCGTATTTGAAAAGTTCGGCAAATTGGAGATATTGAATCTGTTCAAGAGCCTCGGGCTTGAGGTTTATTCACAGGACGGACGAATATTCCCGGTGACGAACCAGGCAGCCTCGGTGTTAAAAGTACTGGAGATGGAATTAAAAAGATTATCCGTACCCATTGAGTACAACTTCAACTTTTCGGGGCTTTCATTTTTAAAGCACGCCATACTCGTTTTATCAAAGTCGGGGAAAACAATAGAATGTCAGAAAGTAATCATAACGGGCGGCGGTAAGAGCTATCCTGCCTTCGGATCGGACGGAAGCATATACGAGATAGCCAGACAACTGGGGCACACAATAGTAGAGCCTATCCCGAGCACTGTCCCCCTGGTAGTAAAAGATAGACTATGTTATTTCTTGCAGGGTCAGAGGATATTCGCTGAAGCAAGGAGCCTGATCGAAGGTAAACAAGGTGATGTAGTTAGAGGTGAATTGCTCTTTACAAAATATGGTCTTTCTGGGAGCTGTATATTAGATGTCAGCGACGCCATATCGGCTGCAATAAACAGGTATAAAAAAACAGATGTTGCCGTTTCTATAGATATGGTGCCGTTTATGGATCCTGAACATTTAAAAAGTGAGCTTGATAAACGGAGAAGAACAAAACTACCAGATGAAGAAATGCTCGTAGGGATATTACCAAATAAATTTGGTGCAGCCCTTAAGTACCTTTTTGAGAAAGATGACACGGAAGTGATTGTTGATTCATTGAAAAACAGACGCTTTAAGGTAAGCGGGACCAGAGGATGGAACGAGGCGGAGTTTACGAGCGGGGGCGTCAATGTTGATGAAGTTTGCATCGGGACGCTGGAATCAAAAATAAAAAATGGTGTGTATTTTGCCGGTGAAGTACTTGACGTTGACGGTAAACGCGGAGGGTATAACCTCGGCTGGGCATGGGCTTCGGGTTTTGTGGCGGGATTGACAAGATAGAACTGATATCCAGGACACGTTTTGAAAGCTCATATCCCTCACCTATACTGGGACATAATAGGTATGCCAATTGTGACGTGCTGTGCGCATGCGGCGAAGATGACTTCACCTGTAGACTCTAGCTTAAGGTAGTGCTTATTTAACCTTCAATTTGGCTACCAGCATTTGCCGCATTTCGCGAACTGATTCCTTTTGCCATTCGGGATATTTGCCCATCATGCGCAAACGGAGAGCGTTTCGCAGTTCCTGCTCGCTTGCCGTTGGCATATCCTTCTGAATCTGCTCTCTCATTTGGGTCATGTCCCGGTTAGCAACCTCCGGGCGCTCAGTCCAGTGGCAGATTTCCTTCAAGTCGTTAGTATAAAAGACTATTACCGGGATAGAAGCGAACTCCCCACGGTTGAGGAATTCATCCATGATATCCATGTTCGTATCTCTTGGAAAAATACGCAGCTCGATGCCGGCTGCTTCGGCGATTCGCACTGCGACTGGCAGACCACGCGTTACATCCGGACACCAGTCTTCACCGAGTACCAATATTTTTCCTATTCCTTCTCGAGCATGCGCTGCTTGAACGAAAAAATTAGCGTCTTCTGCTAAAAGTTGGGCAGAAGTGTAGAAATTCAAAAAGCTTTCTTTGTTAACCTTTACTTGTGCCATATAATCCTGGTAAGTAAATCCTGATGCAAAACGTTCTTTTGTTACCACACTCGGCTTTTCCATTTGTGTCCTCCAAACGAGAGATTCACAGGACGGCCACGCCGTCTAAGAGATATATCAACCTGGAATTCCGGTAGGATTCACCTCAACCCGACCGTCTACATGTATAATCATCGGGACGATGTCTCCGTAGGTTAACGCTTCATCCAACCACTCTTGTCTGCTATCTACCTGCTTCTCCTCGAATTGGATTCCTTTTGCATCCAGATCTTTCTTGAGCTTCTTAGAAGCTGGGCAGCTGGTTATCGTATATATCACAACCTTGCTCATATAGCGAGTATAACTCATTTTCAGGTACTAGGGAACTAGTACTTTCGCTAGACGCTGGCGGTGATAAGCCGGATCGCCGAGATAGTGGTACAGAGCACGCGAGGCTCTAGTGTGAAAGCTGACAGGATGCTCTTTTGAGTAGCTGACTCCGCTGAACACCCTGTGAGCAAGAGTACATACCTCCCAATAAGCTTCACTGGAAACAACTTTGGCTAGATAAACGCTCTCAGTAGCCGGTCTGTGTGTATCAAGTTTCCATAAGGCTTCATAGGTCGTCCAGCGGGCTGCATCGGCATGATTAACCATCTCGATGATCATGTCCTGAACACGTTGAAAACGGCCGATTGCCTGGCCGAATTGGATTCGGGTGCGGCTGTATTCTATAGCCATATCGACAACAGCCTGGCAGCCTCCGACCTTATAAGCGCATAAGACAGGGATGGATTTCTCAATAGCATGCTCGAGAGGCTGCCATCCATGGTTGATCTCTCCAAGCATATCTTCTGGTGATACCATTACCGAATCGAGCTTCACTTCGAAGTTTCTGCCAGCGAAGAATCCGGGTAGGCGTCGAACTGACACTCCTTTAGATTTGCTCGAAACGAGGAAAAGAGAGATACTCTCCGATGGATTAACTCCATCTGCTGTCCGGACGGGGACAACAAAATATGTAGAAGCGTGAGCATCAGGTACGAAAAGCTTCAAACCGTTAAGAATAAAATTGCCATTCGTTGCTCGTGCGGTTGTTTTTACCGCTTCCGGCTCCCAGCTGTACCCGGACTCTGTTAACGCCAGGGTTAAGGTTTCTTCTGCTCGTGAAATTGACCCTAAAAAACGTGCTTTTTGATCTTCATCACCAGCCTCGAGAAGGATTAAACTGCTCAGTATCCCGGATGAAAAATAAGGTCCGGGGAGAGGACCGCTGCCGAGTGCTTCGAACAAAACTCCGGCACTGGTCAATGAATTATTGGTGCCGCCATATTTTTCCGGGATAATAATTCCGAGCCAACCCATATTCGCAGCCATCTGCCATAGTTCAGAGTTTGTACCGGTGTCAGTTTCCTGCAGTTTTTGAACGACAGATTTAGGGGCATCCCTCTTTATGAAATCGAGGGCCATTTTCCTTAACATCTCTTCGCTTTCAGTTAAGCTCAGATCCAGGCTCATCTTTAACCTCCTGCGATGAATTACCTTCGAATAATGTAATTCAGGCTACCGGCCTATTCCAAGTCCGCGGGAAATAATGATTTTAGAAGCTTCCGGAGTACCAGCAGGGGCAAAACAAAGCCCTGCTCTCTGCCCGACCTCAAAGATATCGTTGTCCAGACCCCATTCCTCGTCATCAGTAAGAACATAAGGTCCAAGAACCTTTGCCATATTCGTAATTAATCTACCGCCGGACATTTTAGTGTGCAGTTGTAGTTGCGGTCCTCCATAACGGCCGCCTTTTCCGGCTGCATTCCTGATCGAAAATAGCCGCATTATCTGTGCATCGATATATACATCCACGAGAGCCTCGACAAGTTGATGATTATTTCTTATGGATTCATAAATAATGGGATTATTGCGGCATTGGCCAAGGAATTTTTCCACCAGCACATTCGGATTTATCCATCTACCACCGCCTTCTTTCTTCCCAACATCGCCTCTATCCCTCTCTCCGTGCTCAACCGCTAAAGTCGCGCCGGTAACTCTCCAGCCATCATGCTCACCACCTATCAGATATGACTCGTGAATCTTGACATCGTCGAAAAAAACCTGGTTCTTGCGTCCAGGGGCGATATCTGCGCTGGGACCATTGACTTGACTCAGGAGACCGGAAGTGAATAGATCAAGGGGATTAATGGTGATACCAGGCAAATTAGCTGGCGTGAGAAACATCGCCAGATTCTCGTGTCTCGGTGCTTTAAGATCGCTTCTGGTTAGAAGCAAGAATTGGTCTGGTGGACCGAAGGTTGAGCCGACAAATATCTTTTGTCCGTTGACAATAAAAAAGTCTTTCTCGCGGGTATGACGAAGGGCATTTGTCTGTTGATTTGCTTCGTCTGTGCCTGCTTCTGGTTCAGTAAAAAGCTGCCACGTGAATACTTCGCCTTTTAATATAGGAGGTAAAAAACGCTTCTTTTGTTCATCAGTCCCGGTCGCCAGGATTGCCGGCGCAGCGAGTGTTCCGGAATCGTAATGAGGCGGAAAAGCTAAACCTCGATTAGCAAATTCTCTGGCTAAAACCGCCGCTTGAGACGAATCCAACCCACCTCCGCTATATTCTTTAGGGTATTGAGGGTATAACCACCCCTTCACTCCTAGTTTACGGGCGAACTCACGCCGCTTCTGCCATTGTTCATGGGTAACTTTATCGGGATCTCTTTTATTGACCCAACCTTCCGGTAGGTTCTCCTCGAGCCATGCTTTTACTTCTTGTGCAAACTCCTCCTGGTTTTTGGAGAACTCCATTGAAAAATCCATCGACGTCTCCTTGCTTAATTGAGATTTTAATATTTGATTTTTATGAACAGCCTTATTCGCCGGTCCATTTCGGCTCTCTTTTTTCCACCCAGGCTCTTGGTCCTTCGGCTGTATCCGGGCTGGTGCCGTTTATTAGCATTGCCATTTCTGCCATCTCCAGGTTAATGTTACGGAACAAATCGATACCCCGCCAAACTAAGCGCTTCGCGTATTGGGTTGCTACTGCTGCATTCATAAACTGGCGGGAATATTCTTTCGCTTTGGCGAGAAAGTCTGAATCAGGGAAGATGGCGTTGACATAACCAATATGAAGCGCTTCATCTGCTTCAATCATTTTCCCTGTCCAGATAAGCTCTAATGCTTTTGATATGCCGATAATACGAGGTAAAAAATAACAACCTGCATCCCCGGGCAGTAATCCCATCCGAACGTAATTCATACCCACACGTGCTTTGTCTGACATTACACGTATATCTGCCATACTTGCCATGTCCATGCCGGCGCCGGCAGCAGGTCCGTTAATGGCGGCGATATAAGGTTTATCAAGATATTCAACGGCACGGGGAACTTTATGAACGCCGACTTTCATGTAGTTCCGCCTTAGATATAAAGGACGTGCCTGACCTCCCGAAGCCGCGCCCCTGACATCCATGCCCGAGCAAAACCCCCGTCCTGCTCCGGTTACCATAACGACCCTTACATTTGCGTCCTCTTGCGCGGTTCGAATTGCATCGGCCCATTCATCTATCAGGTTAGTGGTGAAGGCGTTTAAGGTCTGGGGGCGATTTAGAGTAATTATAGCCAGTCTGTCTTCCACGGTATAGATAATATCTTTATAATCCATATTCCCTCCTGTTACTTTTGAAATTATCGTAAGAGAACAACCGATGTGAGAATACAATGGAGGATTCAAAAAGTCAATAAGTTGTTACGGGGTATTATAAAAGAAAAGAAACAATGTTATAATTTAGTCCGAACCACAAGAGTGGTTCAGGGGAGGTTTAATATGGCTTTATACATCATGCTTACCAAGCTAACCAGCGAGGGTAGAAGAACACTAATGAGTAATCCCCGCCGAACATTTGAAGTCAACAAAGAAGTGGAATCAATGGGAGCTAAGGTTATCGCGCAATATGCACTGCTGGGGGCTTATGATTTTATCAACATCATGGAAGCTCCCAGTAATGAAGTGATCGCGAGAGTCTCTTCCGCTTTAGGTTCACGCGGGACTATGGAGCCGCTAACAATGTCAGCCATTCCAATGCAGGATTTCGTCAGGGAACTGGAAACAGCAAAAATTATCAAGGACTAAAATATTAACAACTGTAAAATTGTGTAATTAAGTCTTTGAAAGAGTCAGAAGGTTGGGATGCTGTTCCGTTAGCTTCCTGACCTTCTGTTTAGCGAAATTAAAAATAACGGAATAGCTAATGCATCTTGAAAAAATTTAGTTTGTCGAGCTGTTCAAAATTATGCCAGGCATCGATCCAACGGATGGTTCCGGATCGGCACCGCATTGCCAAAGATCGAGTCTGCGCTCCACCGCTGAAATAACGCACTCCTTTTAATAATTCACCGGTGCTGACTCCGCTAGCGGCAAAAAAGACATCATCGCTATTTATCAGATCTTCA
>CAYHBE010000069.1:0-7237 GCA_964354765.1 uncultured Dehalococcoidales bacterium
CTTATATAGAACAGGACGAATGTGTGGAATGCGGGGTCTGTTTGAAAGTGGAAGCCTGTTCGAGTGAGGCTCTGTACCAACCCAAATTGGAATGGCCTCGCATTTTGCGAGCACAATTCAGCGATCCGCGGGTAGTGCACCCCGCCACAATGGTGTATGGCCGCGGCACGGATGAGACTAAGACAAACGAAATCACCAACCGTTATCCCCGCGGCTACATCGGGATTGCCGCCGAACTGGGAAGACCATGCGTGGCGACTCGTCTTAAAGATGTCGAGAAAGTCGCCAGGGCAATATTACCTCTTCAAATTGAATTTGAACAGGACAATCCTACTTATCACTTGTTCGAGGATGTGAAAATCGGAAAAATGCGTGAAGATGTTCTTAATGAACGAGTGCTTTCTGCTATTTTGGAATTCAGAATGCCAATCGAAAAAGCTCCGCAGGTACTTCAGGCTCTACAAAAAGTTGCACGAGAAATAGATACTGTTATGAGTATCGATATAGGCACCCGATTGGAATCCGATGGATCCAATCCTGCGGCTGACATTGCGCGAAAAGCAGGTTATGAGATACGACTCAATGGCAAGACTAACCTTGGTCTCGGTCGTCCAGCAGCCGAAGGCAAAGGAAGCGAAAGATGACACACACTAATCACAGACTTGGAGAACGAGCCGACCTTAACCACGATTACGTTGTCTTTATGTATGCCGCAAAAGGTTTTAACGATAAAGACGTAGGGCTAAAATTGCAGAAATTTATGAAGATGGGTTATGTATACCAGCCGGTGAATGCAGGTCCAGCCCGGATAGGCGACCGCTTCATGGTCGAACCGGAGAAATTGCTAGAAAGGATTCTCCGTTCCAGCAGCGCCTATATAGTTTATGATAATCGCAAGAAGGCAGAAGCCCTCGTAAAGGATCTCGTTAAAGCAGATATGGGAATATCCGTTGTGGTTAGCGGTCTATTCGACGAAGTTAATTGCATGTGTAATAACGCCGGCATCAAAAGTCACACGATTATGGGCAGCCTGGGGGTGTGGGGAAAAACCTGTCTTTTACCGGAAGATAAAGATATCATGGAAATTGCCACCATGTGCGGTCACAGCATGATTGGATTCAACTTGATTAAGAGAATGGCATATGATGTGGAGACAGGCCGTATCGGTCTTGAAAAAGCGTCTCAGGTATTAGCCCGCCCGTGCAGCTGCGGAATATTCAATCCCGAGCGCGCCAAGGATTTGATCCGGAGATATAACGAAAGAAAGACCGTCCAGGCATCGACTCAATAAGCGATAGTGTTATTAATGAATTTATAAATAATATTTGTTGGCGATTTACATCCGCCTTCTGGTTACCTTCGAATTTGCTGATCTGTTTAATGTGCATTCAACTTTCAAGTTGTTTATTTGCCCTGTTACGGCTGATAATATAAGATTTTAACTGGAATGCGTATCTTCTGGCGGATAGCCTCACTATTCTGGCGTTATTGGACTAAGGCGATACTGGCTTATATTTGCCTGTTTATCGGAGCAGGACTGGCTTTAACTATTCCGCGGCTTACAGGCCAGGCTATCGACCTGGCGTTAGGTTCAGGGAATACTCGCACTCTGATAATGATCGCACTCGCAATTGCCGGAGCGGGGATCATCCGGAGCGTACTGAGTTACTTCCAAACATATTTTTCTGAGTTTCTATCTCAAAGAGTGGCTTATGATTTACGAAATCTTATCTATAATCGACTCCAAAGTCTGAGCTATTCATTTCACGACCGTGCGCAAACCGGGCAGTTAATGTCGAGGGCTACGGCGGACGTAGAAGGGATTCGTGGATTTGTCGGTTTTGCCCTTCTTCGCGGTGTCTACTATCTCATTTTAATGATTGTTATCACGGTTCTCTTAATTGCCCTTGATTGGAAACTGGCATTGATCAGCTTAACTGTCGTTCCATTTGTAACGTACCGGACAATTGTTATCAATAAAAAATTACGTTCTTTGTGGATGAAAATTCAACAAAGTCTAGGTGTGCTCGAGACTATCGTACAGGAGAACCTGGCTGGAGTTAGAGTAGTCCGCGCTTTTACGCGCGAAAATTATGAAAACGATAAATTCCGCCGTCAAGCCGAAGTGATATACGGGCAGGAAATCGAAGCCAACAACTTGCTCGCTTCTAACAGCCCCCTGATTAGTTTTGCTTTTTTAATTGCCACAGCAGGAATACTGTGGTATGGTGGCCGGCAGGTCATCAGCGGAGCTCTGACTACTGGTCAATTAGCGCAATTTTTACTCTACATGGTTATGTTCAGTGCGCCGGTACGGATGATCGGATGGTTGACTACTCTTTTTTCACGGGCGACAGCCTCTGGTCAGCGTGTTTTCGAAATTATCGACCAGGTCTCGCCAGTTGTCGAGAAGCCTGATGCAATTGAAATCACTGAAGTCAAAGGAGAGGTTGCCTTTGAAAATGTTTCTTTTGGGTACGACACTCACGGCACAACATTAAAGGACATCAATTTTGTAGCCAATACCGGTCAGGTGATTGCCCTGGTTGGTGCCAGCGGTTCTGGAAAATCGACTGTCGCGAATCTTATCCCGCGTTTCTATGATGTTACCTCTGGTCGGATTACCATCGATGGTATAGACATTAGAGACATGACACTATTATCGTTGAGGCGACATGTTGGGATTATTCACCAGGATACGTTCCTGTTTTCAGCGACCATAAGGGAGAACATAAGCTATGGTAATCCGGATGCATCACTCGAAGAAATCAAAGCTGTCGCTAGAATTGCTAGACTCCACAATTTCATTATGAGTTTGCCTACCGGTTATGAGACGTGGGTTGGGGAGCGGGGAATAACGCTTTCAGGCGGACAGAAGCAGCGTTTGGCGATTGCCCGCACATTGTTGGTGAATCCGAAGATCATGATTATGGACGACTCAACCTCAAGTGTAGATATGGAGACCGAGTACCTGATTCAGCAAGCCCTTGCCGAGCTCCCAGCCGGGCGCACTACCTTCATCATTGCTCATCGTTTGCGTTCTGTCCAAATGGCTGATCTGATTCTTGTTATGAAAGACGGGCAGATAGTTGAGAGGGGAAAACACGAGAAACTCCTTGCACAGAACGGTTTATACCAGCAGATTTATAATATTCAGTTCCAATACCAGGACAGTGCAAATTTGCCGGTCGCAACGCTATCTGAAAAAGAGGCAGCTGTTTCGACCTTACCCGTAGAGGAATTCCAGCCGCTGAAAGCAACCAGGGAAAAACACAGGAGTACACTCTCCCATTCGGATGAAATTGTCTTTGGGAATCCTTACGATTCAAAAGTTGTTTCCCGGATGGCTAAATATTTTGCTCCGCACAAGCTAGCTTTGCCGCTGACGATTATCGCAACTTTGCTCTACACCTTTACTCTGGTAGCGAATCCATATCTGATTAGTGTTGCCGAAGATAAATATATCATTACCGGGAACATAAACGGATTGAATCTGATAATCCTCGCTTTCCTTGCTAATGCGGCTCTGAACTGGGCTGCATTTTATTCACAAATCAAGGCAGAAGCCCGGCTTGGGCAGAGTATCTTACTCAGGCTGCGCACGCAGCTTTTCAGCCACTTACAGAAGCTATCGGTTAGTTTCTTCGACCATAATGAAGCAGGCCGCATAATGTCCAGGGTCCATAGTGATGTCGGGGAACTGGGCGATTTTCTCGATTCGGGTGCATTCTGGATAGCCGGGGAGATAGTCAGCCTGATTGCTATAATCGTTGCATTGCTGGTGATGGACGCAAAACTGGCGGTTTTAACTTTCTCAGTAATTCCGGTCTTGTTGTTATTCCTAGTTTTCTGGCAGAGCAGGGCAAGAATCTACTTTGTGAATGTGCGTCGGGCGATCGCCGCCGTGAACGGCGCACTCCAGGAAAATATTTCTGGTATAAGAGTGATTCAGAGCCTATCGCGAGAGGAATTGAACTCGCAGCATTTCGACCAGCTGAATCTGACTCATTTCAATGCTAATATACAGTCTGTAAAATTGTCTGCAGGTATGATGCCGGTCGTCGAGTTTCTGGTATCAGTTGCAACCGCTCTCATTATCATTTTTGGTGGACTCAGAGTCATAGAAGGTACGCTGTTGGTCGGGGCTTTGATTGCCTTTGTACTTTATATTCAGACTTTCTTTGACCCGATCAGAGTTTTAACGATGGAATACACCCAGCTTCAAAGAGCCATGGCTTCAGGAGCACGTGTGTTTGAATTGATGGATGTTAAATCTGATGTTACCGAAAAACCCGAAAGTATAGCTGTTCCGGGTATCAGTGGTGACATCAAGTTCGAAAATGTTTCTTTTAGCTATGAACCGGGAATAGAAGTTTTGCACGATATAAGTATCCATATCCCGCCTGAAAAGATGGTGGCGTTAGTTGGTCCGACAGGAGCAGGTAAGAGTACGATTGTCAGCCTGATTGCCCGCTTCTATGACGTTAACGATGGGGATATTCTCATCGATGGCACCGATCTACGGGAAATCAAGCTTGAGACATACCGAAGGCAAATCGGCATGGTTCTGCAGGACCCGTTTCTCTTCTCGGCGTCTATTCGCGAGAATATACGCTACGGAAATCCAGGGGCTAGCGACGAAGAAATAAGTGCAGCTGCAAAGACGGTCGGCGCACATGATTTCATTCAGCGTTTTGAAAATGGTTATGACACGGAACTACAGGAGCGCGGACAAAATTTAAGCATGGGACAACGTCAATTGATAAGTTTTACGCGTGCCTTGTTAGCTGATCCGGTTATTCTTCTTCTTGATGAGGCTACTGCCAGCGTCGACTCCTATAGCGAGAAGGTCCTCCAGGAAGGTCTCAAAACACTTATAAAGGGAAGGACCACGGTGGTTATTGCCCACCGGTTATCAACCGTCCGCGATGCCGATAATATTATTGTATTGGACAAGGGGCGGATTGTGGAGGAAGGAAGACACGACGAGATGCTGGCTAGTGGAGGAATGTATGCCCGGCTATACCAGATGAATTATGCCCCTGTTACAGAAAAGGCGCTTAAATAGAGCGCGCAGCACCTACATTTATAAACTAATTCCGATAATAGATTATGCGCCTGATTTCCCGTACAATTTAATTCTTGACTTATTGCACACGACAGCTTATACTCAAATGCGCAATTCTGGCGATAGGGACGCAATATGAAATGCCAGAATTGCCAGAATTCTATAATTAAGAACTGTTTATTGTATCTTCATAGCATCGTCCGTATTTAGATTAAACTATCGATAGGGAGGATTCTAATGACTGGTGATTCGATGATTACCGAAGAGATGAGAAAAAGCATTGGTGTTGAATCAGCACCGACAATCGTCGAAATTGAGAAAGAACCTATCAGGCGATTTGCCGCTGCAATGGGTAATCCTAATCCTTTGCACTACGATGAGGAGTATGCGAAACAACATGGGTTCCGTTCGATTGTCGCTCCTCCTGGATTCAATCCGAGATATTTTTTCCCGATTAAAGTCGGTCCGTCTGAAGATGCGGGCGATAGAATCAGGCCAAGGTCTACCCGCGGTTTGAACGGCGGTGGTGAATACGAGCTCTTTCAACCTGTTCAGGCAGGAGATGTTCTAAGCATCACCAGCAGGATAAGCGACATCTATGAGAGGGATGGTCGGGTTGGAAAAATGCTCTTTACCGTTTCAGAAACTGTCTGCCGCAATCTCAAAGGCGAGATCGTTCTTATCATACGGAGCACAGGTATACGCTATTAGATGGATAAGCCTTCCTATCCTCGCGAAAATCGGAAAATTTGAAGAGTCTATGTTACGCGAATTACTGTCTCACTACCCGCAATAACACGTGTTCCCATTATTTCAGTGGTTGAAGATTATTCTTGGCAAACGAAGTTGAATATGGGATATATTGTAAGTTAATCGGGAACTGTCAGAACGGAGGCTTGTACGTGGCGAACGATCACTACGAACGATTAGCTAAAGCACTCGACGCTCTTCCATGCGGCTTTCCGGAGACACCTTCGCGGGTAGAACTCCAGCTGTTGAAGAAAGGATTCACCGAGCAAGAGGCTGAGCTTACCGGCTATATGAGCCGCAAATATGAAACCATCGATGAAATAGCTGCGAGGTCCGGCATTAGTGCCGATAAAGTAAAGAAATTGCTCAGGGGTCTGCTTCCCAGAGAACTGGTCCGCAAGCGTGTTGTCGACAAGCAAGAGCAATACAGGCTTGGGCCATTCATTGTTGGCTGGTACGAGGCATTAATGGAAGGACCCATGAGAAATGACCTTGAATTCGTTCAACTTTTTGAACAATACATGAGGGAGGGGGGAGGAGAGCGGATCAATTCCCCACGACCTGGCGTCATGGGTGTCGTGCCGGTAAGAGGGTCATTGAAACCGGAGCTACGTCAACCATACGACGATATTGATGCTCATTTTGCCCGGCATGAGCGGTTCGGGTTGACTGATTGTGTCTGCCGTCTTGAGCGCAACCTGCTGGGCAGCAAATGCTCGAAACCGGTGAAACGGTGCGGATTCGTAGGATTGCCACCCAAGACTCCTCTTTCGGAGTACGTCCTTGATCGTGAACAGGCAATCAAGTTATTTACAGAGCTCGAAGAAGAGGGACACGTCCACACAGGATTTTATGGCTTTATAAGGGGAGCAGCAACTCCTCAGTTCGTAGGGTGCTGCAATTGCTGCGGTGACTGTTGCGGTATCTTGAGAGCGGTTAATGATTGGGGGCTCACTGAAGGTCCGCAGAGGTCAAACTATCGCGCTGTACTCAAAGGGGAAGACTGCCTTGCATGCGGCGACTGTGTCGAAAGATGTCAGGTGCATGCTATCACCCAGGATGAGAAGGGTGTAGCTATAATTAAACGAGAGAAATGTATAGGCTGCGGGCTATGTGTAGTAAAGTGCCCGGGCGACTCTATCGAACTCGAACCTGTTTCAAAAGAGGAATGGTTTGACGTCCCGTCGAGTTTTGAGGAGTGGGAGGAGCGGCGGCTGCAAAACATGGGCTTTATGAAATGATTCTCTAAGTATCTTGGTTAACTTTCTTATTAACCCGATTAGTCAAAGTGCGCATTAAGAATCCAAACACAAGGCTAGCTACAACTAACCCGCCACCGACAACACCAAATGCCAACCGGTATGTGTAAGCACCGATCAAAGCTCCTGCGACAATGGGGCCAGTTGAGTGCCCAATATC
>CAYHBE010000070.1:0-7176 GCA_964354765.1 uncultured Dehalococcoidales bacterium
GTTGCCGCCCGAGTCCGCCGCGATCTGCACCTCAAGGCAGCGATGCTTTTCGATTGAATTTCAACTACGCGACCTCGTTTGAGAGTTACCTTGGGATGAGTGAGGTGTGTACCGCGATATATTCTTGGAAGTGAAGCAAGCAGGTCTGGTTTACTGACATCTCCAATAATAACAACGTCAAATAGTCCATCTTTAATGTCGGCTTGAGGTGCGATAAACATACTGCCGCCGCCGTATTTCCCATTGCTCATAATAATGGTGCAGATTTTTCTACTCTCTTCTTTTCCGTCAATTTTAAGCGTGATTTCACGATTGCGATAACAAATCAATGTGGTAAGTAATCCCATTAGGTAAGAAGGCACACTGCCGAGCGATTTAAACTTTTTTGTAGTTGCTTTAACTACTTCAGCGTCGAACCCCATTCCGGCAAAATTAGTGAAAATTCGGCGTTTCATCTGCCCGCCGATAGTATGTTCTACCATGCCCAGGTCGACCGTGATTTTATCTGGATGCAAAAGACGTTTACACGATTGCTCAAAATTCCTTGAGACGCCAATTGTTCTTATATAATCGCCGCCAGTACCCGTGCCTATGATTCCCAGGGCAATATCTTTAATGTTTCCTGTGTCGTAAATTCCATTAACGACTTCGTTAATGGTGCCGTCTCCGCCGACAGACACGATGAATTTATAACCTTTGCCGACAGCGGCCCTGGCTAGTTCAATGGCATGTCCCGGCGCTTCAGTAATATCGTGTTCGAATCTTACTCCGATTTTTTTCAGGAGCTGCTTGATTTGTGGCCAATTTTTTGCAGTTTTTCCCGCGCCTGCAGTTGGATTGACGATTAGTCTTGCGTAAATTGATTCGTTACCCATAAGGTTCACCTGGATGTTGTATTATAACACATTGTGTTTATAACGGTTGCAAAATTGATTCTCTGGGTACATAATAGACACCGTTATCCTGATAAAAATTTAAAAAAATGAGGGAGCAAGCGATGGCTGACATTGTGGTTGAGACGACTGCAGGAAAAATTCGGGGAATGGAAGAGAAGGGTGTTTTAGCGTTTAAAGGTATCCCGTATGGCGCTCCAACAGACGGCGCACGCAGATTTTTACCACCCATACCACCCAAACCGTGGTCAGGTATTCGCGATGCCTTAGAATTCGGACCTATCAGCCCGCAGGTCGGCAGGCAAGTAGGAAAACAAACCGAAGCGGATTCTCTTATATTTGGCTCGCGAGTAAATTTCGAGATGAGTGAGGACAGTCTTGTGCTGAATGTCTGGACACCCGCTATAAAAGACGGCGGGAAACGTCCGGTGATGATGTGGATACACGGCGGTGGATATACGGAAGGCACCGGGGGACAGACCTACACAAACGGAGCAGCCGTTAGTAAACGTGGCAACGTCGTTATGGTTACCATCAACCACCGATTAAATGTTGTCGGTTATCTTCACCTGGCGGATCTAGGTGGTAAAAAATATGAAGGATCGGGACTTGCCGGGATGCTTGACCTGGTACTTGCGCTGGAATGGATTCGGGATAATATTGAAGCTTTTGGCGGGGATCCCAAAAAGGTGATGATTTTCGGTGAATCAGGAGGCGGCGCCAAGGTAAGCACTCTATTAGCCATGCCTTCGGCAAAAGGATTATTCAATCGGGCTGTGGTTGAAAGTGGTCCAGGGTTGCGGGGCGTTGAACCTAAAGTGGCGACAGAAACAGCAGAGCGCATATTAGAGCAATTAAATATTAAGGCGAATGAACTCGATAAGCTTCAACAATTGCCGATACAACAGGTACTGGATGCGATGACTGCGGCATCTACTGGAAGCCGGGGAGCTTTAAGGTTAGCGCCGGTAGTTGACGGCAAGTATTTACCACAAAATCCATTCGATCCGGTGGCAGCACCAACCGCGACTGATGTCCCCTTAATAATTGGTTGCAACCGAGATGAAGCATTGCTAAATTTATCAGGAGACCCCAGACGCCGCAGGTTGACTGAGCCTGAGTTACGGCAGCGGTTGACACCTTTACTTGGAGAGCACCTGGAAAAAATACTCAGTGTTTATAAGAAAACTCGTCCCGAAGCCACACCGTGGGATTTACTTGTCGGTATTCAGAGCGAAGGAACACGGCGATCATCGATCCTGCTTGCAGAGCGTAAAGTAGCTGGAGGAAAAGCCCCGGTCTTTATGTATCTGTTTACGTGGCAATCCGATTATAAAGGGTACCTGCTCAAAGCCAGCCATGCGATGGAATTGTCATTCGTATTTGACAACATCGATTCGATGCCACTCACAGGGAGCCGGCAGGATAAATATAAACTTGCCGAACAAATGAGTGAAGCCTGGATTGCTTTCGCTCGGAACGGCGATCCAAACTATCCGGGAATTCCAAAGTGGCCAGCTTATACGCTTAACAATCGGGCTACCATGATTTTCGATGCTCCATGCCGAGTAGATATTGATCCCTACAGGGAAGAGCTAAATGCATGGGAAAGTATAGAGATTATTAGGCGCTAAACCATGTTGTTTTTAACTCTATAAAGAATTCATCTGGGCGTGCTAATCAACCGTCCCTTCGCTCTGAAAGTGAGGGAAGGGACGGTTTTAATTCAATCCCCAACTAATCATGCACACCTTTGGTAGGACCTAACACAATCAACCAAACCTGTCTTTCACAAAATAGTTGCAATCTAATAATTTTCGTTGTACAATAGTCGCCAATGGTTATAGTCCAAGGTTAACGTGTACTTGCCGGTGCATATCAGGAACATTCGATTACCCCCAAGTACTGGATGACCTCGACGGACCATCGGACAAATTTTTATAGAGGAGCGCATCCAGTGACCTACCAGGATAAGCAGATTCAGTGTGTCGAGTGCGGTAACAATTTTACGTTTACCGCCAGGGAGCAGGAGTTTTTTGCTTCCAAAGGCTACGCGAATGAACCCAAACGGTGCTTAAATTGCCGCCAAAAGCGGCGGTCCTCTGGTGGTGCAGAAGGCGCACAAGGCAATTCATCACCACGACAAATGTTTCCAGCGGTTTGTGCCCAATGTGGTAAGGAATGCCAGGTACCTTTCCAACCAAGGCAGGGGAAACCGGTCTATTGCAGCGAGTGCTACAGCGCATCCAGAGCCAGTAGATAGAATTAATTAGCTATCACTGAATTTTCAAGCTGTAAGACATTCCCGCAATCTCTAAACAGAATATTGTTTCAGAGGAAGTAGCTCTTTTTCCTTTTGATTCTATAATTTTCGAAGGACGGCTGAAACTTTACCCTGTATTTCAACGTTTTCAGGGTATGTGGTAATAGCTTTCATTGTCTGGTTGGCTGGTTTTAAAACAACACGGTCGCGCTCGAAATAGACTTTCTTAAGTGTTACCGCACGTTCGTTTTTAAGCCAAACAGCTGCCATTTCACCATTTTCAGCTGTATTGGATGGTTCCATAATGACGATGTCACCGTCATCGATCAGAGCATCGATCATAGATTTGCCTTTAACCCGAAGAGCGTACAATTGTTTGTTGGCGGTAAATTCTTGAGGAAGTTCAATCATGTCGAGTGATTGATTGTTCCATGTATCCGGTGTGGGGACCGGGATAGGTTTTCCCGCAGCAATGACACCAAGTAAAGGCACGGCATTGAAATTTCTTTTTCCCGCAAGTCGAATACTCCGGAAAACTTCGGGGTCGCGGTGGATCCTGCCTTCCCGTTCCAAAACGTCAAGGTGATGCTGCACGACAGCGGTTGAACTGATACTGCATCCTTTCAAGATGTCTCGCACCGTGGGCATATAATCGTGCTTATCGCGGAAATAATGGAGAAAATTGAAAATACGCTCCCTGGTTGCGTTAAGACCTGCCTGTCTCATAATTAACTCCGAACGATTGTTCTACCAAACAGTCTATCACGCTCATGAGATGTTTGTCAACGGGTGACCATATAAAAACTCAACAATCAAAACCGTAACAAATAATTGAAAACTGATAACTGAAAAGCTGAAAGATTTTTTACTCCCTTGCGTTTAGGGCTCGCAGTATATTAGACTGGGCAATGTGGCTATCATTGAGGTTCATAATCTCACCAAAAGATTCGGCGAACTGACACTTCAATTAATAATTAATATGAGAGGAATTCTATGAGTGGAGAGAACTGGCAGCACCGGTATGTAACGACCAATGGTATCAGGATGCATTTTGTTGAGCAGGGAAAGGGGTTCCCAATCCTGTTTCTTCATGGATTTCCCGAGCTGTGGTATTCGTGGCGCTTTCAAATTCCCGCCCTGGCTGAGGCTGGATTCCGTGCTATCGCACCAGATATGCGTGGTTATGGTGAGACCGATAAACTTGAGGGCATACGTGCCTATGACATTCACCATCTTGTCGATGATTTGACCGGGTTGCTTGATGCTCTGGGGGAGAAAAAAGCTGTGATTGTCGGGCACGACTGGGGCGGAGTTATTGTGTGGCAAATGGCGCTGCTGCGTCCTGAGAGGGTAGAGAGGGTGATTTCACTCAATACTACTTTCCGGGGTAGAGGAAAATCTCTGCCCATCCAATCTTACGAGCAAGCCCTTGGCGGCAGGTTTAATTATATTATTCAGTTCCAGGAACCAGGTCGCGCTGAAGTTGGTATCAACCGTGATATCCGGCGCTGGATGGACAATACACTCAGGCGGATCGCTAAGAAACCTGAATTCATTACAGAAGAGGTTCTAAATACATTTGTTTCTGCCTTCACAAAAGGTGGTGTCACCGGACCTATCAATTATTACAGAAACATTAACCATAACTGGGAAACGACTCCTCAACTAGCTGATAAGCAGGTAATGCAAAAGTCGCTGATGATTTGTGCTGAAAACGATCCGATACTCATCCCGCAAGGCGCCGATGGTATGGAGAAATATGTCCCGAACCTAACGAAAAAATTGATAAAAGACTGCGGCCACTGGACGCAGCAAGAACAGCCGGAAGAGGTAAACCGCCTGATTATTGAATTTTTAAAAGATTTGAAAGCTTAACAAAATGAAAAGACCGAAAGGTATAATTTTTGACCTGGGCAATACAGTTTTGAACCAAGACTGGTTTGATCCCTTGCCGGGTAATATAAAGCTGTTAGAATCTGCTACTAATCCTCATAACCTCACGCCGGTTCAGGTACAGGCATTTGCCAATGAAATTAATCGCATGGTTCAATAGGTGAGAGATGAGAAAATGGTTGAGTTCAATATTCAGAGCTTTCAAAGGCTTTTATATGAGACTCTTGGAATAACTCTTAACAGAGGGCATCTTGAAGCTGAACGTGATTTTTGGTTTGCAAGTACAAGTTTTACGCCTGCTGAGGGGATTTTTGAAGTGCTTAATTTATTAAAAGCTAATAGTATCAAGACTGGTATCATCAGTGATACCTCATTCTCCGGTTATTTACTAGAGGAAGAACTGGAGAAGCATGACCTCGCCTGTTACTTTCCTTTCCTAATATCTTCAGCCGATTACGGATTCAGAAAACCAAGTCCGCGCATTTTCGACGTAGGTATAAAGAAAATGAATTTAGAGCCATCGGATATTTGGTTTGTAGGAGATACGCTGGAATATGATGTCAAGGGGGCAACAGATAGCGGACTTTATCCTGTCTGGTACAATCCCAAAGGTCAACCGAAAAAATTTGGATATGATTGCCTGGAGATTAGAAGCTGGCAAGAGTTAGTTGAAAAGATAAAGGTGCTACTCTAGAATTTTCGCGAAAACGATGACTTTAAATTTCAGACTTTTCCCTTTGTAAAGGGAGATTGAGAGGGGTTTAAAGTTAAAGGAACTAAAACCAATGCCCAGGAAAATTAATATATTCTTCCCTACCGCCAAAGACGAGGATGAATATCTGGAAGTAGCTGCTCGCCTGGGCGAATTATCTGCTCTCATGGTTTACGTCGATAGATCGAGGATGACCGAGAGCGATCTAAAGAATGCTTCTGCATATCTCACCGCCAGGCGTATCTATGATGTGTTTTCAATATTTGCCCGCGAGCACAACCGCGGATTATTTTTAACACGTGAAGAGTTGCAAGCAGAAATGCGTGATTTTACTAACCTGGATGACGGAATAAATTATTTGCTAAATAAAGGGCTGATCAGGCAAGAGCTCAGCGCTATTTCCTGATTTTAAGCTTGAAGCAGTATTGACTTTGAACGTCGACTGATGTATCTTTCTTGACAGTTGTGTTCGAAAATTTAGAGTTTCACTCAATGTGCTATTCTTAAATTAGACACAATTGTTCTTGAATATTCTCTTAAGGCGAGACGATGAGAGTTGAGCTATCGTCCAAGAAACTAAGAAGCAATTTTGTTAAGAAGGTTGCTGAATTAAGCGGACAAAACCTGAATTTGTGTTACCAGTGCGGTAAGTGTTCGGCTGGTTGTCCGATGGGCTTTGCCATGGATATTCTTCCCAATCAAGTAATCAGGCTGATACAACTCGGTCTGGAAGAGGATTTAACGACTTCAAAGACGGTCTGGCTCTGCGCTTCGTGCCTGACCTGCACAGCGCGCTGCCCAAGGGGAGTTGACCTTTCAAGGGTTATGGAAGCTGTGCGGCTGCTCACGCTGCGTAAAAATAAAAATCGCATCGAACCATCAAAAATGTCACACGACACTGTTGCTGAATTGCCGCAAATCGCGATGGTTAGCGCTTTCCGCAAGCTCACGGGGTAAAGAAATGGACTTAGCTTACTATCCCGGGTGCACCCTGAAAACACGTGCTAAAAATTTTGAATCCTCAGCCATAGCTGCAATGTCGGCGCTGGGTGTTAACCTCGTGGAATTACCACGGTGGAATTGCTGCGGTACAGTCTATTCGCTGGCAGAAGACGACCTGATCCATCATGTTGCAGCGGTACGTAATCTTATCCGGGTGAAAGAGCAAGGTAAAAATAAGGTCGTGACTTTGTGCGCCTTCTGTTATAACACATTGAAGAGGGCAAACCTGGTAATGAAAGATAGCCAGGATAAAAGGTTCGCCATCAACAGTTTTATGAATGAAGAACCGGATTATGCAGGTGAAGTAGATACTGTCCATCTCCTCCATGTCCTACGTGATGATATCGGATGGGATAGAATTGCCCGAAATGTAAAGCATCCTCTGAAAGATTTGAAAATCGCGGGTTATTATG
>CAYHBE010000071.1:0-7163 GCA_964354765.1 uncultured Dehalococcoidales bacterium
GTCTTCTAATAATTCTTTAATGTTTGCAACTTTGTTTTTAAATCCAGTGAACCCAGATACCTTCGGTGATGGAATATCATCAACTTCTCTCACAACTGGTAAATTTTCCCAATCTATTTTGATTGCAGCTTCTGCTACTTGTCTAGTATAAGATAAGTCAACCCATTCAGTTGTAAAGTGTTCTTTCCAACCACCAGCTGATAAGTTTGTACATTCTGGAATAGTATCTAAAAATGTTGCGGTATCAGTATAGTAAGCTTTATGGTCTTTAGCATATTCCATTCCATTATTAGCAAACTCAACTGATAAAGCATCAGCGAACTCATCTGAGCAACACCTTCTACCCAGTTGACGAGTTACAATAGATCCTTTTTCTTTTCTATCAAATGCTATGCATCTTTTATATTTTTGGAATTGTGTTTCAAATGCAGCAAGAGCTGATAATGATCCCCATCGTCCACCCATAGGGCTAATTGGTTCTTCACTCAAGAAGAAGTAATATAAACCTGGGATGCCCTTACTGATCATATATAACATGATAGTACAACCCAATTTATTGTCACCACCTAAAATAGTCTTACCATCGGTTTTAATGGTATCACCATTTATGATATGATTAACTTTCTCATACTTTTTACAATATGTATCTAAGTGTGTTGTGAATAGTGTTTCTGATTGTCCAACTTTAATGTAGTAGTTACCAATTGAGTCTTTCTGAATACTAGAAGGTAGGTATTTTTCTAATGTATCTTCTTTACCGTGAGGTATAGTAAACTCAGTTAGTTTTAGGAATGTATCTTTAATGAAATCCATTTTGTATATATTAATCTGTTAATTGATTTAATTTAGTAGCTCTGGTATATTCTTTTAAATGAGTTGGATTAATATCACCATATATACCAGCATCAATAGGATCAGTCACCTTTCGCATTTTAGTTATACAATCATATGATGTTCTAATTAAATTTAAGATATATTCTTCAGTACATCGCCAACTATTCTCATCTGAAATAAAATAGTAGATATCTATATAAGATTCTTGAATTTCGAAGTCTACTCGCATAAGGTCACCATCTTCTTTTACAGTAACTTTAATACCAGTAAGGTCAAAATATTCGAATTCGTTTCTATTGTGTAAATTAGGTGCTTCACTGTGCTGAAGTAGGAACATAAATCTAGGTCTTTCTCGGTGATGATATGATCCATCACCGTATTCCCAGCCATTACTCCAAACGTGGGTTGTATATTCTTGACAAATACTACTAACCGATAGATATAAATCCTTTATTAATTTTTTACTATCCATTAGTCTTCATCAGTATGATTATTTTTATACTTCTGTTTTTGTCTTTTAATATAACCCTCTACTTTAGCGAAGAATAGTGACACAAATACTAAACCAACTGTTAGTATAATCGGAGCAAGCATAGCACCCATACCAGCTAATATTCCAATTGCTGACATAACCCAGATGAATGATGCGGTTGTTATACCAGTTATTTTATCTTCATTATTTTTCATAATAACACCACCACCTAAAAATCCAACACCAGTAACTATTGTACTCAACATCCTAGTAGGATCTGCTATATTAGCACCATATACTTTTGCTAAGTAGAAAGATCCTGCGGCAAAAATTGCTGATCCAACACATATTAGTATATTGGTTCTAAGACCAGCCACCTTGTTTTTTAGTTCTCTTTCTACTCCTATAATTGCACCACATAATGTGGCTATTAATATTCTTGGTAAGAAGAATTTAACGATTTCCATTTCTGTTTCCATATTCTATTGTATTAAATTTTTAATTTGTAAATCTCTTATTAATTCTTTTTGTTCTTGTTCGCTCACACAGTTTATATATTCAATTATTTGAAGGGTCAACCAGTGATCAGCACCGACTACCTTTGCGTGATGTATAACCCAACCTACTACGATTGAATCATCAGTTTCTTCTGGGAATAGATTTTTATAATCTCTGATTTCATTTATGCGTGGCTCGAAGTAATCAAGTAATATATTAATTTCATCTACCATTAGTGTACCATGAATTATACAAAATAGTTTATTATGATCAATAGTGTCAACACCTAAGCCTAAATATTTACTTGACTTCTCATCTAAGTATTCCTTGAGATGGTCTGGTAGCAAATTATGATCTTTTGACCAAGCATCTGATATCTCTGAGCTAGCAGCACGCAGATATTCATCAATCGCCCGCTGAGCGAAATGAGCATAAATAACTATGTTATAAATTTTATTAAGCATTATAAATCAAATCAGTTCGTAAGACATATTTAACACCCTTAATAAGGGGTAAACCAGCGTGTAATATAGTGTGTTCAAATATTAAGAGCTTACCTTCTTCAGGTTTAACCATGACAGGGCTCTCCAACATTCTATCACATAGGCTTGTTTCACCACCTTCTTCAACATCATTCAGATAGATAAGAACGGTTACTAATGAAACACCACCTTCTTCTAATTGGTTACCATCACGATGTCTTTTGAATTCTTCACCAGTAACATACTTATAAAATCTAAAGTTCCCAGATAGCTTTATAAACTTCTTATAGTCCAAAACACCGCCTTCTTTAATAGTAGTCAACACTAAAGGTGCATGAGGTAGAATCATATTCTCTAATTCTACTCGTAATTTTTCATCACGACATAGACAACGAGAATTGTTACGATATTCTTTCTTCATCACAGCTCCCGTAGGGTATGATATATCTGCTTCGGTGTAACCCAAAGATTCAGACTTATCAATAAGTTCCTGACATTTAACAGGACTTAAAAAGTTATTCACTATCTTGTATACCATGTTGTTCTATTATTCTAATTGACATATCTCTTAACTCAGTTTTAATCCAATCCTCGCTAGGTGCTTCTGTTTCACCATCAACGTCACATTGCCAACACTCACCTGGGTTATAAAACTCACACTTATTAGCATGTTTAAATTCCACGTTATCATTATTATAACCAATATCAAAAGTACCAGTTGGATGCTTGTCTATTAAACAAGAACCATCAGTCCCTTCTACTGTATAGTTAGAGTATCCATAATCTTTCATCATGAAGAATTTACAATCCTTACAGCTCTTATATTCGTTAATTTTTGTCATTGTGAATTCGTAATCTTTTTTTATTTGTTCCTTAGCGGCTTCTACGCTAGGAAATATTATTTGTTCTCTTATCTTTTCTAAAAGGTCGATACCAAGCTCTTTGCCATATAAATCACCATCATAATCAACTATATGTATCTCGAATACAAGTGCTTTAGCTTTAACCGAAACACCAACAAATCCCAATTTAACATGATTAGGTCTCGTTAGATACTTCTCATTCACATTGAATGCATTACCTGGTAAGTGAACCCTACAAGTCCAAGCGCCAGTGCATTCTGCACGTCTTGTAAGAACATCAGCATTTTTATAATCCACGACCATATTGGCGGTAGCAAATCCTAGTTTAGATTTACCATTACCTCTGCCTTTAACTATCGTACCAAAAAATCTATGCATTATATTGAAAATTCTCGTTAACAAATCCGTAAGCATCAACCATTCTATCAACTCTTCCTTCTACACGATACATATAGTTAGCTAATAATTGGCGAATGTTTTTGTTACCACCTGTATTATCAGAGTGTACAAACCAATCTGGTAACTTCTTGTTATTATCTAAGCAATACTCAATTAAGTAATTAGCCGCATCCTTACCAGTCAATTCATTTTCATCAATATCATATGATGAAATATCGTGGTCAAAGCTAATAAAGTCAATCTGATCGAAATTAGCGTTGATAATGTTAACAAACTCGTCGTAGTTACGAGCAATTACCCACTCATTAGACTTACCCACGGATAAGCCGAGTCCACGCTCGCTATTATGCGAAACAGTAGGGTCAGAACGTTTATCATCGAGGTATAGATACATGAGTATAGTATTAGTATGTAAATATACGAATTTTTAGTGAATTATGCAAATAAATGTTATATTTGCACAATGAATACAGATAAGCTATACAACGACCTAAAAAAGAAATATACAGACGAAGAAATCGCAGAATCCTTCGTTTTCCCGTCAAATTTGACACCCGAAGAACAAGCCAGACAAAATGCTGAGTTTTCTAAATACATAAAAGAGCGCAGAAAGCAAATAACATGGAAACAAAAGCTTCAAACTAACTACTATTGCTATAAATTTAGATTACAGGATTGGCTTAAGAGTCTTAAATCTTCTGACTAATATCATCCATATACTTTTTCTCTGTTCTAGTCAAGGAGTCAATCCCTAATTTAGAGATTTTATCTAGTATGCCGTCCATACTCAGATTTTCATATACAAGTTTTTCAACAGAGTCAAGGAAGTAAGACACATTTAATGACTTTTCAGTACCTAGAAAATCAACAAGATCACGTTCCATATCTAACTTACCAGACAATACATCTTTGGTTACATCAGTAAGCTTACATTTAATACCATACTTAGAAAACATATCCTTGTAGATAGTGATTGTTTCCTTGGTTGCTATTAGATATGATTGACACTTATTTTTAAGTTCTACATCAAAAGAGCTAGACACGTCAGCCGCAGATAGATACTCTCTATCCTCTTTGGTTATAAGATCATAAGTTTTATTCAAACTTGTTGTACTTACTTTAAAGTCAAATCTCCAAATGCGTTTCATAAATTGGGATTATAATTTTAATATATATTAAAAAATTACCTCTTATTTAATGAAACATTTAAAAAAGTTTGACGAAGGATTATTCTCAAAGAAGGAAGAAGAATCAGATGATTTAAGACCAAAGGGTTTTAAAACAACAGAACGTCCAGAATGGAGTTATGAGAAGCCAGAAATTAAAACAGGCGGTATCGAACCTAAGATTGACCCATATTTCATTCAAGAGATATCAGATAGATTATATGGACCTGACTCAATAGAATATGTTAAAGAATTAATAGAACTCAATAAAAGATTTAGACCAAGAGGTGGTAGAGTTGGTAATCAATTCTACGAAGAAGAAAAATAAATTATGAAATACGTTAAGACTTTTGAAAATTTTGAAAATGCTACCAAAGCAGTAACTAAGGATGAATTAAAAGACATCATTGAAATGGGTGTTGAAGATTCTGACTTTAGTATCTATAATGAAATATATATTCATGAACCATCATACTATGGTGATAGTGATGAAGAACTAAAAAGGTATGAAGAAAATAAATCATTTTCAGTTACCATCGATGAAATATTTGATAACAATAGTAAAATATCAGCTTTATATGCTTCATATAAAGCTGATCGCACAGGAGGTTTAAATAACTACATTTATAAAATTAAAAATCAAAATAAAACAGAGGATGGATATGTTGTAGACCCAGACCAATTAGATAAAAATAGTCAAAATCTGGTAGATCTAATCGCAGAAGTTGAGGCTATAAATAAGAAATTATTTGATAATATAGCAAGAAAATATGATTTTATATATGATACTATCACAGTCAAATCATCACTACAGAGCTACTCTGACGAAAATCCAATAGTAAAAGTTACTATACGTGGTATAAAATTTAAAGCGAGTTAAAAATAACTCGCTTTTTTAATATATACTAAATGAAATTCGTAAAGACATTCGAGAAATTTACTGGTGGACAAACTGCCTATCACGGTTCGCCGTATAGTTTCTCTAGGTTTGGATTTGGAAAAACTGGAGTTAATACTAAAAACTGGGGCTGGGGCTTATACTTCACATCTAATAAGGATGTTGCTAGATATTATGCTGATATTTCACTAGCAGAAGATTTCTATGGTTCTGGTCTGTCTATTAAAGTAGATGGTGTTGAACTTAAAGATAAAATTGAAACGTGGGCAGAAGTATATCAAAAAGCTCGTAACATAATCAGAACTTGGGGTAAAGATAAAGTTAATGACTTTTGCAGATTAATGCGTAAAGAATTTCCAGATCTTAAAGATTATTTTAAACCAAAGCACATAACATTAAAATATGATGCTAAAAAATGGTTGTATGACGTTACAGCAACTTCTGGGTTAAAAATCGAAGATTGGGATTCTAAACCTTCAAGAGAGTTATTAGCTAAATTAGATTCACAATTTCACTCAAATAAATATTCAACTACTTATAAATCAATCTCTAATAAATTAGGTGGTGATGAAGAAGCTTCTAAATATCTATTAGACCTAGGTATTGATGGTCACGTTTATAAAGCATACAAAGGCGAAGACAACTGGGTTATTTATGACGTAAGTAAACTAACAATTGCAAACAAAGAAGAAGTAGGTGAGATTACTGAATCACTAGAAGAGGAAGAAGAAAATACTAAACCAACACTCACTGATGAACAAATAGATAAAATATGTGAATTCTATAACTACTGTGAAGATAATGTTGTTATTTTTTCAGGCATATACGCTGAGATATACACTCTTCTAGATGAAAATGGTATATCAGATCGACCTGATAATAATGATAATAGACCAGTTAACCCAACCACGTTTAAAACATGGGTTAGAAATATGAGTATGATGTGGAAATACGAAAAAAGAGCACAGAAGAACATAGAAGACTTTAACGAAAAAATGATAGTCATATATAATGAGGTTAAAGATTTCAAAAAGCATGACCCATCTGTATTCGACGATATAGAGTCATGCGTGTTTGATTTATTATCCGATAATGACAATTTAAATGTTAGAAAAACAATAGGTTATAGTCTTAAACGATTCAACTTTAATTGGAAAAAAGGAGAATCCTGGATGGTTATACCATCATATCAATTTGAAATATCAAAAGGTGGTGGTGTTTATGATGAAAGAGATTCTAAAAATACAGTAACACATCGTGGTAAAGAATACAATTCACTACATTCATTATATGCTGATGTATTATCAAAAGAGAACTCAATACTTTATCAGAAACTAGACTCACATTTTGAAAATGTTGAAATGAATCATTATGTCGATGAAGACTACGGAGATACAATAGTTACCATATATGTTATAAAATAAAAAAGCCCTCTAAATGAGGGCTTTTTAGTTTTTACTTTATCAATGTGACGTGACCTGTGAGTTCTTTTGATTTACCAAACACATTGGTTAGATTAATCTTCCAAGTATATACATCTTCTTTACACAG